>CAXTCH010000123.1:0-8777 GCA_964241945.1 uncultured Mucilaginibacter sp. | reverse complement strand
TCAGCCAGCATGGGGCGCATTAAAAGGTGGTCATCCCATTTAGACAAGTGTTCTTTATCTAAATAATAATTAAATGAATCGCGGCTGGTGTACTTGAAATGTTCCAGCTTTTGCTGAATTACTTTTTCGGGTGGCCGCAGCGGGTTGGGTTTACGCACCAGTGTACGTATTTCAAATCCGCTTTCCGTCATTTGCCCGGCGGCTAATGCGCGAAAGAAGTGTTGAGGGTAACCGTAATACACATCGTCGCGGCGTAGCAGCCATTTCTTTTTCTGCACTTTGGTACCTTCCATATCCTGAAATAAAGTACGAGCCAGCAACTGGATAATATCGTTGGAGAAGTCATACTTAAATTCTTTCAGAAATATTTTCTCGTGATATCCCAGCGCCTCATTTTCAATGATGATAAAATCGTCAGACGAGGCTTCCAGCGTTTGGGTAGCCTTGTGGTACACCATGTATAAATCGTGCGGATTTAATATTCTGCACCGCTGAGCATCTGCCCCAACCCCAATAAAGTATTTGAGAAACATGGCGTAATTGCGCTTCCACCCTTCAGGCGTGGTAATCACAACTTCACGCAATTCGGTGCTTTTGGATTTAAGCTGGATATCGAGGTTAATGGGCGATTTACCTACCAACACCGTTTGCGAATACAATTCATATCCCACAGAACTGACCACCAAGTCATATTGTCCCGGCTTTACACCGCTGAGGGTAAAAGTACCGTCGGTACCGGTGGCCGTACCATAAGTAGCATTGTTTAAAAATACACTGGCACGTTCGAGGGGATTTTTATTACTGGCGCTGATGACCTTTCCGGTAATAGTGCCGCTTTGGGCCAGGGCGACTGCCGGAAGCGCTACAACAAAACAAAACAGCAGAACGGAATATGCCAGTAGTTTCATGCTAATTAGCCTACTAAGTTACTGCATTTTGTGTGAAGAAAAAATGAACGAGTATAGTGAATATGAACAAACAACAGAGCATCTGCCCAAAAAATCAGTCGCGCCATAAATAGGGAAACAACACCAATGCGGTGGCAACAACAATTACATTTATAGCGCCCAAAACCGTAAAATTGCCGTAAGTAAGGCTACGCTCCACCCCATCCATAGCGCTTTTGCTTACTTTTACCACTACCAGCAACACCGGAATTATAACCGGAAAACTCAGCACAGCCATTAGCGTACTGTTATTACCTGCTTTTGAAGCGATGGCCGAAATCATGGTGAATACGGTAGAGAAACTGATGCTGCCGCTGAGCACTGCCAAAAAATAAAATAAGCCGTCGTTAAGGTGGTTGTAGAAGAAGATAAGATAAATGACGAGCGCCAGGGTGCTCAGCAAACTCATCAGTAATATATTATAGATGGTTTTTGAAAGGATGATGGCCCTTGCCCCGGCGATAGCATAATAATACAGCAGCCTGCTCCGGCTTTCCTGCATAAAGCTCTTGGCAATGGCATTTACCGAGGCAAACAACATAATTATCCAAAAGAGCACGTTCCATACGATGGAATAACCTTTACTTTCATTGAAACCGGGGTTAAGATTAAATGAAATGTAGCAAACGTAAACCGTCGATACCAGATAAAGCAGCACCCCATTAAAGGCATACTTGGATCTCCACTCCAACAATACTTCCTTTTTGAGCAGGAACCAGACTTGCCTGTAGGTATTCATCGCCGCAAATATAGGACATGAATAACGAAATGCAGACAGCTACTGCGAATTGGCAGAAGTATCGAACACAATCAAATTTCAATCCTGCATGGCGGTATTCAGCACTTTACTCATAATCTGGTGCAATTCATGCGCTTGAAAGGGTTTGGCCAGCACCTCGTTCATACCGGCGGCAATGGCTTGCTGCTGTTCATATTCAAAAGAAGCGGCAGACAGTGAGATGATCGGCACACTGCGCATAGGCTCATTCATATCCTGCCTGATGGATTTAGCAGCTTGATAACCATTCATCTCCGGCATATGGGTATCCATAAGCACCAGGTCGTAATTATTTTCCTTCAGCTTTTCAACCGCTTTACGGCCGTTATCTACCACTTCAACGTTCACATCCCAGTCTTTCAAAATTTTGGAAAGCATAAACTGATTGACCAGATTATCTTCGGCCACTAATACATGGATATGATTAAAAGAATCCAGCTTTTTAGGAATCTCCGCTTGCGAATTATTTACCGGTTCGCTGGTAACGGCAAACCAGTTACTCACATTAAATATACTTCCCTTACCTATCTGGCTGCTCACGGTAAGTTCTCCCCCCTTTAGCTCAACCAGCTTCTTCACAATAGTAAGCCCTAACCCCGTGCCTCCGTATTTTATGGTGGTATCCTCCTCCGCTTGCTCAAATGACTCAAAAATTTTGGATAAGCGGTCGGTAGCAATTCCAATACCTGTATCTTCTATACTAAATTTTACTTTCACCTGGTCGCGGTGCCGGTGAGTCACAGCCACCTTAAGTTTTACATAACCGCGCTCAGTAAACTTAATGGCATTGCTCAGCAGGTTCATCATAACCTGGTTAAAGCGCAGTGAATCAATCATCACGTACTCGGGGAGGCTTTCGTCTATTTCTAACAGCAGTTCAAGATTTTTTTCGTCAGCCTTGAACTTCATTAAGTCGAGGGTAATCTTTGCCAGTTTGCGGATACTGTTCGGTGAACGGATAATACTGAACTTGCCCGCCTCTATCTTTGAAAGATCGAGCACATCATTAATCACACCCAACAAAGATTGTGATGATACCTCCAGCAAATCAAGCATACTTCCCTGTTGTTCATCCACTTCGGTTTTACGCAATAAAGCGGTGAGGCCAATAATACCGTTAATAGGTGTGCGCAGTTCATGGCTCATGTTGGCCAGAAAATTCTCCTTGGCTTTTTTTCCGGTTTCAGCAGCTTCTTTTGATTTAATCAGTTGCTCCTGAAAACTTTTTTGCGGTGAAATATCACTGATGTTTAAAAAGATACACTTGTTGCGGTATGACATTCGGCACTCCACCCAGGTAAAGCGCTTACTAAAAGTTTCAAACTGGCATTCCAATCCCAATGAGGGGTGATTATCGGTGGCAATTTCATCCAGCTTCATCCGGAATTTTAAGCGATCGGTTTTTGTGGCCAGATCGATAATGCTTTTACCCATCAATTCATCGGGCCGGTAACCCAAAATACGCTCAACTGCCGGATTAATGGTTTGAACGCGGAAATTTTGCGCATCAACTGAGCAAATGATGTCAGCCGAATTTTTTACAATCAGCGAGTAATTCAACAACTCCTCATTTTTTGCACGTATTTCCTGGCGGCTGCGGGCCAGTTGTATAAATGAATCAACTTTGGCCGAAGTGATATACGGGTCAAGCGGTTTGTACAAGTAATCTACAGCGCCGGTGCCTAACCCTTTTACTGCATATTTGGCTTCTTTTGAAATAGCGGTTACAAATATCACCATAATATCACTGGTGCGCGGATTTGATTTAAGCATTTCCACCAGCTCAAAACCGTCCATTTCAGGCATTTGTACATCCACCAACGCAATAGCAATAGGGCTTTCCCAAGCAATACGAAGCGCCTCATTGGGTGATGTGGTTGAAAATATCCGAATGTCATCGCGTTTCAGCAATGCCTCCAGAGCAATTATATTTTCCTCCTTATCATCAACAATTAATATGTTTACCTGGGTCATGGTGCAATTTAACAAATAGTTATTAACTAGCTCTGCAACAGCTCAAAAATTTCGCTATCGTGTAATACGTATTCTGCTGCATTAAGTTGTATAGCCGAACTTGGCATTTCGGGCATTTCTGCATCCTCCGGATGTTGCGCAATAGTTAAAGAACCACTATCACGTAATCTCAGCAGTCCCTTCGCACCGTCCTGATTGGCTCCCGAAAACAATATAGCGGTACACCGCGGACCAAACGCCTGCGCTGCGCTTTCAAATGTTACATCTATCGATGGTTTGGAGTACCATACGGCCTCCGAAACGTCCAGCCCAAAGCGCCGTTCACTCTCAATAAGCGTATGATAATTGGGCGGGGCAATGTAAACCACATTATTGTCTATCGTATCTTTATCTCTAACCTCTCGCAATAACATACGGCTGTTTTCAGCAAACAGTTTTTCAATTTCACTCGTGAAATTTTTTTTACGATGAATTACCATAATCACGGCTTTATTCAACTGCACTGGAAAACTTTTTACCGCACGGAACATCAGCCGGAAAGATCCGGCAGAGCCTCCTAAAAGTATTACCTCCGACTTTTTGTAACGATCAATTATAGTTGAATTAAGCGCCAATTTTTTGATAGATGTTTTCTTTGCTGTTGATAACTTTAAAGCGTAATTTGAAATAATCTGACCTGATGGTTTCTTTGCTGCCCAGGCACAAAA
The DNA here is from genome assembly GCA_964241945.1 of uncultured Mucilaginibacter sp. GTDB lineage: Bacteria > Bacteroidota > Bacteroidia > Sphingobacteriales > Sphingobacteriaceae > Mucilaginibacter. Next base: position 4,371 of record CAXTCH010000123.1, on the reverse strand, counting down.
AGCCCAGCGGACAAAGGCTTTTATAAAACAGGTTCAATATACGTTCCTGCAGTTCGGTTTCGAAATAAATAAATACATTGCGGCAACTGATGAACTGGAACTCATTAAATACATTATCCGAAATCAGGTTGTGTATAGAGAACAGGGTATTCTGCTTTAACTCCGAATGTATAGTAGCCGCATCATACATAATGGTAAAATAATCGGACAGAGAACCCGGAAAACCGGTTAAATTATAATTTTCAGAATAGCTTTTGATTTTACGTAAACTGTAGATGCCCCGCTTTGCCTCATGCAGCACTTCTGTATTCACATCAGTACCATAGATGAACGCTTTTTTGCTCAACCCTGCCTGCTGCATTAATACAGACAGGGAATAAACTTCCTCACCTGAGGAGCAGCCTGCACTCCACATTTTGATATGCTGAAACGTGGAAAGATATGGGATAACCGAGCTATTCAGCGCCTTATAAAAATTAGGGTCGCGAAACATCTCAGTTACATTCACAGTCACTTCATCTAAGAAAATCTGAAAATAATGATGATCATTAATCAGCAAATGCTTTAAATCATAGAAACTCAGCTTTTTAAGCTGCATAATGCGGTTTAACCGCCTGCTTAGTGACGCCTTTGAATATTCTGAAAAATCAAATCCATGGATTTTTTTTATTACCTCGGTTAATTCAGCAATCTGAGGCGGGGTAATATCATAAATGGACGCTTGCACATCACTCATATTCAATTCCCGAGCCAAAGTTGCATTAACGAAATTAAACGATCCATATCTACCGGTTTGGTAATATAATCATTTGCACCAGCTGCTATACATTTCTCGCGGTCGTCCTTCATCGCTTTGGCGGTTAACGCGATTACCGGCAGTTTTGACCACTTGGTTTGCTTACGTATATGTCGGGTAGCCTCATAACCGTCCATTTTTGGCATCATGATGTCCATCAGTACCATATCCACATCCGGAATTTCTTCCAGCTTGGTGATGGCCTCTTCACCGTCATTAGCAATCTCTACTTTTAAATCGTAACTCTGCAGGGCACTGCTCAGGGCAAAAATGTTGCGCATATCATCATCAACAATCAGTACCTTTTTACCTTTTAGTAAGTCCCTGCGGTTGCTTACCCCTGTAACGGGTTTAGCCTGACCGGTAGCAGGTGCAGGAGCCGGGCTGCTGCTGATTTTGTGCAGGAATAGATTTACCTCATCAATCAAGCGGTCGGCCGATTTGTTGGTTTTCATCACCATGGCATTGGCGTAATGCATCAACCGGCTTACTGCTGCTTTATCCAGTTCCATAGCCGTGTTTACAATCACCGGAAGCTCAGCAAAGCGATCAATTTCCTTAATCTTGTCCAATAAATCCAGGCCCGAAATATCGGGCAGATTCAAGTCCAGAATAACACATTGATACTCGTTGGCATTCAGTTTCCGGAAAGCCTCTTCGCCGGTAAAGGCCTGATCTACGGTAATGCCCTGCCGCTGCATCAGGTCTTTAAGCGCCTGGCTTTGCGCCTCGTGGTCTTCCACCAGCAAAATTTGCTTAAACTCGACACCGCTTTGCTTCATTACATCGCCAAACAGCTTATCCAGCGTTTCAGTGTTGATGGGCTTTTTCATAAAGCTGATAGCACCTTCCTTACGCACCCGGTTGGCCGCAGCCTCGCCGGCCGACATCAGGTGAACAGGGATATGCATAGTGGCTTCATCCTTTTTCAGTTCCTTTAATATTTGCCAGCCATCTTTGCCGGGCAACATAATATCCAGTATTACCGCATCAGGCTGGGTATCTTTTACGGTTTGTACAGCGGTAGTGCCCTCATTCACCATTACCGACTTATAGCCATGCTCTTGCGCATAATCGCGCAAAATATCGGCAAAGTTCTTGTCGTCTTCAACAATTACTACCGTTGACTCACGATGATCATTAGCCGGGCGCACTACGGCAGCAGCCGGTTTTAAAAATTCCGGCGCTGTATTAAAATCTTCAACGGTCGGAACATCTTCATCAATGGTGGTAACTTGTGTTGCTTTTACCGGCAAAGTCAGCGTAAACTCGCTGCCTACGCCCGGCGTACTTTCCAGGCTGATAGAGCCACCCAGCAATGCAGCCAGTTCACGGCTGATGGATAAACCTAAACCTGTGCCGCCGTACTTGCGGCTGGTAGAACCATCGGCTTGCTGAAATGCCTCGAAGATTACCTTTTGTTTGCTTTCAGGAATACCTATCCCCGAATCTTTTACATGGAAACTAATGGTTTCCGCCTGTTTGCCCGGGGTTACGTTTACCGCTATCTTTCCATTTTCAGACGTAAATTTAAAGGCATTCGACAGCAGGTTTTTAATCACCTGCTCCACCCGGGTTTTATCGGTGTAAATGATATCAGCAACGCCTGTTGCAGTGGTGGTGAAACTAATTTTTTTGTTCATTGCCATTTCATTGAACAGCATTGATACATCCTTTAAAATTTCCGACACCTTCACATTCTCGTTCTGAATATCCATCTTACCCGATTCAATTTTTGAAAGGTCAAGGATATCGTTAATCAGCGTCAGCAAATCATTACCGGCATTGAATATTACGCTGGCATATTTAATCTGATCGTTTGAAAGGTTTTCTGTTTTATTGTCTTTCAGTATCCGGGCCAGCACCAGAATGCTGTTCAGTGGTGTGCGCAATTCGTGGCTCATGTTGGCCAAAAACTCTGATTTATATTTCCCGGTAACTTCCAGTTCGTTGGCTTTCACGCTGATGGCAGCGCGCGCTTCTTCAATGGCTTGGTTTTTTTCTTCTAACTGGCTTGCTTTTTCCATCAGCTCAGCATTGATGGTGCGCAATTCCTCTTGCTGTACACGCAATTCCTCTTCCGAGGCTTGCAACATCTCGGTTTTACTTACCAGTTCCTCGTTGGTTACCCGCATTTCTTCCTGTTGAGCTTCCAGCTCTTCGGCCTGCTGCTGCGTTTCCTCAAATAGGTCGTGCATAATGGTACGGGCCTGGGCAGTGTTAATAGCCACCCCAATCTCATTGGCTATAGAGCGTATATAATCGCGCTGAGCACTGCTCATTTCATTCAGAAAGCCAACTTCCATAACTCCTTTCAATTTTTTATCAAAAAAGAACGGAATGATTTTAATCTCTGCCAGATCCTGGTTGATTACTGAAGTTTGCAACTGCAATTTTTCATTCAGCTTACCTTTCACCGAAGTTGCTTTTTCATCTTTGGCTACCTGACCTACCCAACTTTCAGACATATGTATGCGCTGCTTGAGTACACTTACATCATGGAAAGCATAATAGGCATACAGATCTAAAAAGTCTTCTTCGGGATTATACAGATAAAGCGTTCCGGTTACGGCGCCGGTATAATGGCATACCTCAGTTAAAATATTTTGTGTGAGTTCCTTTTCGCTTTGCTGGCCTTGCAGTTTTTCATTTAAAGCAGCTGTTCCGGTAAGTAACCAATTCTGATTTTTATTTTCGGTCAGTACTTTTTCAAGTGAATTGTTCGCTTCCTTAATCTCCTCCTCGGCTTTCTTTTGCTGCGCGAAAGTTTTTTGAATGTAGCTAAATAGTACAATGATAATCACCAGGAAAATAACCGAACCCAAAGTAATAGTCAGAATCGTGTATTCTACCGCCTCACGTGTACGTATTTTTCTTTCTTTTAAGGTTTCGTTTTCGCGATTGTCAATACGAATGATCGTATTGCGAATTTTATCCATAATGGTTTTACCATTCGACAGCATATTGTGCGCAATCATGTAATCCAATCCTAAGCTTTCGCGGCTGTCCACGTTAGACTTCATTAAGCTTAACTGTTGATTAGTTAATATCTGCAATGAATCAATATCCTGTTGCACCGGCCCGTCATTTTGGGTAAGGCTCTCTAAATTATTGAGTGTTTGATTGATCTTTGGCAGCGCCGCATTGTAAGGGTCTAAAAATACCGGCTTATTCGTAGCCACATAACCACGCATACCGGTTTCGGCATCAATGAGATACTGAAGTATATTGCTTGAAGCTTTAATGATTTGTTGACTATGATCAACTTGTTGCTGATCATCTTCAAGGCGTCTGATGTTACGATAAGAGAAAATACCTATGATAAATACAAGCACCACAGCAACGGCAAAACCGGTTAATACTTGCTGACGAAAATTAAGTTTAAACATTACGGCAGGTTACAATAGATGTAAAGAAAACCAAACAGCAGGTTATACGCAAAAATATAACCTGCTGTTTGCATGGCAAAAATAATTTTTTAACTGATATGAAATTTCAGAAAAGTGGTTTTCTGCCTATAGCTGTACTTAGCGACCTCCACCTGCCTCGGCAATATACACATCTCAGCGCCCGCG
>CAXTCH010000122.1:0-8841 GCA_964241945.1 uncultured Mucilaginibacter sp. | reverse complement strand
AGCAGGCGGCAATCAGTTACCGCACGGCCACTATGCGGTACATGATGTGGAATGATAGCAAAGAGACCTGGTGTAAGCAACTGCGACTGTCCATCAATCACCAGTTCAAACTCACCTTCGAGCACAAAGGCACATTGTTCGTTAAAGTGATGGTGAGTAGGCACTGTATTTCCGGCCCTTACCTCTATAAAATTAAAAGTGTTGGTGTCGGTGTGGATTATTTTTGAATTATAACCCGGTGCTATTTGCTTGGTTATAATATCAGCAAATGAATAGATGTAATCGGAATTTATCATATGTTATCGTTATAAATATAACTGTAAAGCTAAAAAGCCTTCCCGACATATCAGGAAGGCTTTTTAGCTTAATCATCTCAATTCAATTATTTAACATACATTACCAGCGACGGTAGTGTCTATAATATCCACCTCTGTAGTATGGTTGTCGATATACTACTACCGGTGCAGGCGCATAATAATGCGGGCCGTAATAGCCATAGCCGTAGGCTGGTACCGGATGATAGTAGCGTGGGCCATATCCATAACCGTAAGCGGGTGCATAAACGTGGTGATAATAAGGCGTACCAAAGTTTAAACCTACGTGTACACCTACCTGAGCTTTAGCTGCGCTGATGGTTAAAAATGTAATAAGTATTGCTGCGAAAATCTTAATCCGTTTCATAATTTTAATTATTATCCGGCGCTTCAATTAGCGTCGCTTTCTGTAATATCTGACCTAAAAATGTACCCGAAGTTTAATTGCTTTTTATATCCTGTAGTATCGAATTGATTTACAATAATTTATTTTTAAAATACCACAATTGGTTTTGAGATGATGGTATAAACATTATAATCGTTTGTAAAAAGAAAAGTCCCTGCTTAAAAGCAAGGACCTTTTTTGTATTGGAGTTAATTTGATTAATAGCGGCGGCGGTAATGATGGCGGCGATAGTAATGGTGATGATATACCCGGCGGTGACCAAAACTGATGTGCGGCAGTGGCGGGTGTGGAGGCGGCGGAGGTAAGCCTGGCTGGAAACTAACAGGCACAGCCGCTGCATGAGCAATACCAAGATTAGCATTAGACGGATCAGCCTTTGCGGAACTCAAGAAGGCCGTTAATCCGAATAATACCATGAAAATTTTTAGTGTTTTCATAAACAAGTATCTGATTTAAGAATAAACAATTAGGTATTAAACCTGCATTTGCGGGTTTGGTTTAATCTGCCGGCATATTTATCTGACTTACGCAAAAAAAACCTGACTTTTCATTATCAACTTAAAGTTTTCCACAAATTATTCACAATTCAATTTAACTATACGTATACGCTTGTGAACTATGCCAAAGTGTTTTTAATTATTAGTACACTTTAATCTACAATGGTGTATAGAGAAGCACTTCTGAAAATCTGTCAGAAGCGCTTCTATGCTAAAAGATATTTTGTTTTGTGGTTTGGTGCTAAAATTGACTGTAAAGAAATGTTAATTATTAGTCTATGACACAACCTCGACTTAAAATTTTTACCTGGCATATCCATGGTAGTTATCTGTTTTATTTATCACAAGGTAATTACGACATCTACATTCCAACAAAATCTGAAAAGACCGAAGGCTATTATGGCCGCGGCGAAACCTTCCCTTTTGGCAGCAATGTGATTGAGGTGCCTGCTGATGACGTAAAGAACCGGCAATTTGATATAATCCTTTATCAAACCAACCAGAATTATTTAAAAGATCAGTATGAAATTTTGTCGGCAGAGCAACGGAGCCTGCCCAAAGTTTATATCGAACATGATCCGCCGCGTCAGCACCCTACCGATACTAAACATGTGGTAGATGATGCAGATATCACCCTTGTACATGTCACTTATTTCAACCAGTTAATGTGGGATTGCGGACAAACGCCAACTACCGTTATCGAGCACGGTGTAACCGCACCTGCCAACTTATATACGGGCGAAAAAGAACGGGGAATTGTAGTAATTAACAACCTTCCGCTACGCGGCCGGCTGCTTGGCCTGGATCTGTTTTTAAAGGTTCGTGAACAAGTACCTATTGATTTGGTAGGAATGGGCACGGGCGATTTAGGCCTGGGTGAAGTATTGCACCCGCAACTCCCTGAATTTATTTCTCACTATCGTTTCTTTTTCAACCCTATACGCTATACCAGCTTAGGGCTGGCGGTTTGCGAAGCTTTAATGCAAGGTATTCCGGTTGTAGGGTTAGCCACCACCGAGCTTTCTGCTGTAATTGACAACGGGCATTCCGGCTTTATACATACGGATATTAATTACTTAATTGATAAAATGCACTTACTGCTTGAAGATGCGGCGTTAGCCAAACGGATAGGTACCAACGGAAGTGAATTAGCAAAAACCCGTTTCGGCATCCAGCGTTTTGTTAAAGATTGGGAGCTGTTGTTTGCTAAAGTTGTCCGCCATAGTACCGTCGATTTAGGTTTGTCTATCTAATAACCGCTATAAAATCCAAAGAAACCATCTTATCAAATTATCTGCCATGAATTTTAACTCACATAAAATTGCCTTTATCAGTGAACATGCCTCGCCGCTGGCAGTATTGGGCGGCGTGGATACCGGCGGGCAAAATGTATATGTAGCCCAGGTAGCCAAATACTTAGCCCAGTCAGGTTACCAGGTAGATGTATATACCCGCAGCGAAGACGCTTCGTTGCCACAAATAATGGAATGGCTACCTAACGTTCGGGTTATACATATTGAGGCAGGGCCGGTAAGCGTTATGCCGAAAGAGGAAATACTGGGTTTTATGCCGCAGTTTACTCAAAACATGCTGCATTTTATCCGTCAGCAACAGCTGGATTATGCACTGGTACACGCCAACTTTTTCATGTCGGCCATGGTAGCCGCTGACCTGAAAAATGAATTAAATATCCCGTTTGCTGTAACCTTTCATGCATTGGGCCACGTGCGCCGGATACATCAGGGCGACAGCGACAAATTTCCTGAAGAGCGCCTGCGGATTGAAGAAAGTATTGTGCAGCAGGCTGATTACATTATCGCTGAATGCCCGCAAGACAGGGACGATTTAATTAATTACTACCATGCGCCATCCTATAAAATAGTAACTATTCCCTGTGGTTTTAGTCACCATGAGTTTCATCCTATAGATAAATTTGCCGCGCGTGAGATATTAGGACTTCCACAAGGTAAACATATACTGTTACAATTAGGCCGCATGGTTCCGCGTAAAGGTGTAGACAATGTGATACGCTCTATTGGCGAGCTGAAAAATCCGGAATCTGTTTGTCTGGTTATTGTAGGCGGCGAAAGCGACGAACCTGATGCTGACCTTTGCCCGGAGATAGGCAGATTGCAAAAAATAGCTGCTGAAAAAGGTATAAGTGCTTCCATCAAATTTGCAGGCCGAAAAACCCGTGATCAGCTTAAGTACTATTATTCTGCTGCGGATATTTTTATTACTACCCCGTGGTATGAGCCTTTTGGTATTACCCCTTTAGAAGCTATGGCTTGTGGTACGCCGGTAATCGGGGCCAATGTAGGCGGCATTAAATACAGCGTAGTAGACGGGGAAACCGGCGCTTTGGTACCACCGGAAAATCCGCTGGCGTTAGCTGAAAAAATTGAAGAACTGACTCAGGATAGAGCACTGTTAAAACAAATGGGCGTTAAAGCGCTTAAGCGCGTAAATACTTACTTCACCTGGATTACGGTAGCACAAAAAGTTGGCAATCTTTACCAGAAAATGATTGCGGTAAGTAACAACATGCAACAAGCTTCCATGAAAACTAAAGGCAGAGCTGCATAACCGGCATGAACAAGGCAATATTTCTGGATAAAGACGGCACGCTGATAGAAGACGTTCCTTACAATGTAAACCCTGATCTGGTGCGGTTTACCCTTCATGCAATTGAAGGGTTACAATTGCTGCAAGTTGCGGGTTACCGACTAATTATTATTACCAACCAATCGGGTATAGCAAGGGGTATTTTTAAAGAAGCTGATTTGCAGCCTCTTTTCAACTATATTGAACATACTCTTGCTGAACAGAATATACACATAACTGGATTTTATTATAGTCCTAATCATCCTGAAGGAACCGTAGCCCCTTACAATATTAGCTGTAATAACCGGAAACCAATGCCGGGAATGCTGTTACAGGCAGCTAAAGATCATCAGATAAATTTGAGCGCCTCGTGGATGATTGGGGATATTTTGCATGATGTGGAGGCAGGTAAACGCGCAGGCTGTAAAAGCGTGTTAATAAATAACGGCGGCGAGACTGAATGGATAAAGGATAATCCTTACCGGGAACCCGACTTTATAGCTGCGGACATAAAAGAGGCCGCTGTGCATATCATTGAACAATCAATTTCCACGCTGCAACCCGTTTAATGATTAAACACATGCAAGGATGGCACGATTGTAAAAAAATTCTCTGCATCCGCCCTGATAATATGGGAGATTTGCTCATGACTACCCCTGCCCTAAGGGCGCTTAAACATACTTTTGATGCCCATATCACGGTACTCACCTCGAGCATGGCAGCAGGAATAGCAAAATATATTCCTGAAATTGATGATGTGATTATTTTTGACGTTCCCTGGGTAAAAACAAGTACTGCCGGTGAGGAAGACGCAGTATTTAATTTAGTACCGCAACTCAGGCTACAGCAATTTGATGCGGCTGTTATTTTTACTGTTTACAGCCAAAACCCAATGCCCACTATTATGCTGGCCTATCTGGCAGGTATTCCTTTGAGATTGGCTTATTGCCGCGAAAACCCTTACCAGTTGCTTACCCATTGGGTACCCGATAAAGAACCTTATACCTTTATAAAACATCAGGTCCGCCGCGACTTAGATTTGGTAGCTCATTTAGGTGCTGTTGCCCATAATGAAGACTTAAGTCTAACGGCTTCGACCGGCACATGGCATACAGTGCAGCAAAAGTTGCAGCAGCAGGGAATTAATTTCGAGCGTCCCTGGTTAATTATGCACCCCGGGGTTAGTGAACCCAAGCGGCAGTACCCCAGTGAGCTATGGGCAGAAACTGCCCATAAAGTTGTACAGCAAATGGGATATCAGGTGCTATTTACCGGTGCGCCCAGTGAGCAGCTCCTGGCAGGTACTATACATGCTGAAGCAGGTTTAGGTACCTTCAATATTGCCGGGCTTTTGAGTTTAGAGGAACTTATACTACTGCTGCAGCAAGCGGGCATGTTAGTATCAGTTAACACAGGCACTATTCATATAGCTGCCGCGCTTAAAACGCCAGTGGTAGTGTTATATGCGTTAACCAATCCGCAGCACACCCCTTGGAAAACAGAATGTCAGATTTTGCCTTTTGCAGTACCTGCCGAAACGCAAAGCCGGAATGAGGTAATACAATACGTCAATCAGTACTTTAGTAATGATGAGGTGCCCATGCCTTGTCCGGGCGATATCATTAAGGCTATACAAACACTGTTGACAAAGTCCAGCTCTGCAAAACAGCTAACCGACAACTTTATAGAGATCGGCATCAACGGAGCCTACACACCTGCGGATTCCAACTAATAGACCAAAATGTACAACTAAGCTACCAGTAAGAGATTCACTGTTTCCAGCAAATCTTTCATGTTATAAGGTTTTGAGATTACGGCTTCACAGCCAAATTTTTTTATCGTATCCTCGCAATGTACATACGCAGAGCATATCACTACAGGTATTTGATGTAAAATAGGATGAGCCTTTACAGCTTTACAAAGTGAAGCGCTGTCATCGCCGGAAAGATGACAGTCTATGATGATTAAGTCGGGGTGATAGGATTCGGCAATGGCAATAATTTTAGCACTTTCTGCTATTCCTTTCACCTCAAATTTCTCATACACTAATACTTCCTCCATTATAGCCAGTAAATCCGCATAGTCATCAAGCACAAGTATTCGTTTTACATCAGGCATAACCGTATAAGCTTTAAAGTTAATTTCACAGAAAAAAAACTTGGGTAAAAACCTCACAAAATCGCGGCATGCAGCAAAGGCTGACTATCTATATGCTTTAACCAATGTTTAAAGCAATAACTTAAAACCAGTACGGGTTATTGTCTATGTATGCTACAGGAAGCGTTAAAAAAAGTTAAATTTCATTGAGAAATCATCTTCATTAGCTGCTTATTAAAAGCATATTAATTTTTATACGAGATAATATGCCTTTTAATAAAGACAGCAGCTTTGATGAAAGAACGTTATTTATAAAAAATGGATCATGCATTGCTTTTAAAACTACCGCTTGCTGGCAAAAAGCAGAACTACCTATACAATAAATTTTTTATGCTCTTCGAGATAAATGATGATGGTGTCAGCGTTTGCCACAATGGCGGAAACTATTTTAACTTTTACAGAAAAACCTCTCTATGTATAATTAATATATTACCTCGAAATAACGCATTTTAACATTTACTCCTACTGGTATTAAATATTTCCAAATGATCATTTATATTAGGATTTAAATTATATTTGTGTTACCAAAAAAGTTGATTAACTATTAAGAAAAGCAGCAATTGAAAATTGTAGTAATAGAAGATAATCCGGATATTTTAGATATTATGGGTTATATTTTAAAGGATGAGGGTTATGAAGTAATATCTTCACCAGATGCCAAAATAGTTGATAATCTTGCTGAAGTAAACCCTGATTTGGTGCTTATGGACGAGCTTCTCCCTGGAGCACGCGGAAGTGAACTTTGCCTGCGAATTAAACAAGATGAGCAAACCAAACACATTCCGGTCATATTGGTATCTACCATTCCGCATTTAGATAAGCTTGCTGTTAAATGTTATGCAGATGGGTATTTGGAAAAACCTTTCAGCATTGTGCATCTCAGCGAACTAATCAACAGCTACGCAGATACCGACTGATTGTTAAGACGTTTTCTTAATCCGACAGGATTTAAGCTAATACTTTCAAGTCGTATTAATTCATAAAATATATTTTAATTGCAGCTATTGTTTTTTTGTATTCTTATCTTTAGCTTTAGTAGCAGATAATAAAACCTTAGCTCATGATTTCGAATGCGCAGCCTACGCATACCCAATTTGATCTTCAGATTATCTCTGACGCGCATCTGCATGTGGCATTAAATCTTATTAAAATCGGTTTCTGGGAACTGGAATTAATTGACATGAGCATGCGTTCTACATCAACCTGTAAAGAAAACTTCGGGCTGAGCCCTACTGATGAATTTAGTTACGAAGTGATGTTGTGCATGATTGAAGAAGAAGATTTGATGGCTATGAAGCAGAGTATTGCTGCAGCTATCAATGAACATAATCCGGTTTATCAGGCCGAGTATCGCATCCGTCACCCTCAGGGCAGGCCGTGCTGGATAAGGGCCGATGGTGTGGTGATACATAATGAGGATGGCCGCCCCGTTAAAATTGTAGGCACCACCCGTGATATTACAGAAGCTAAATTAAGTGAATTACGTAAAGACGAACTCCTGAGCATTGTAACACATGAAGTAAATACGCCGCTTACCAGCATACGCGGTTACCTGCAGCTGCTTGAACGCATGACCGCCGACCATAACAATGACCGGCTCAACAAAGTAATTGAGCGCACCGGCAAATCTACCGAACGGCTGATGAGTATTATTAACGAATATTTCAGCAGCACTCAAAAAGCTGATGATATGCTCAACCTGCGTCGCGAGTCGTTCAGGATGGACGAACTTATTTATGAAATTGCCGACAATATACAGACCATTGCTTTCAGCCATCACATCAACCTGTACAACATTGATGAGATGTGGGTATATGCCAACCGGCAGGAAGTTGGACAGGTATTAAGCAATTTACTTACCAATGCCATTAAATACTCGCCTAACTGTAACACAGTAGATGTCCAGTTGGCAAGTACGCCCGAGGGCGCTAAAGTAATTATACGGGATTACGGGATGGGCATACCGGCTAAGGACATTTCCAAGCTATTTAATAAAGCTTACCGGGTAAATCGCGATTCTGAAATTGCCGGCAGCGGAATGGGCTTGTACATTTGCAAAGAAATTGTGAACCGCCATCGCGGAACTATCGGCGTGGAAAGTAACGAAGGCGCAGGCTCATCATTCTACTTTATCTTACCGTTATCCAGTAATAGCTGATCTGTACAGTATATATCATTAGTAACTGTTACCCGGTTCAGCAAAAGCTATCTTTAGTGATTATGCTTTTTATGAATATCCTTTACTAAGCACAATTTTTTAATCTCCGATTTTTTAATAACAAAGGGTGCATATTTAGGCCGTCCGTCTATAATCTCTGCCGTGTTATCACTGTGCGCAATCACTTCTTCAGTGTTATCCGTTAATAAGAGGCGCTTATACATGCGGTAGTCTCCCCACTCAATGTAATAAACCTCGCCGGGTAATATTTTCCTGTCGTGAATTATTTTAAGGGCAACCCAGCATCCGTTTTCTAAATAAGGGTACATAGAATGACCCCAAACCGGCAAAGCGAAATCGCAATCCTCAATGCCCGGAAAATTCATGTGGCCCACGGGCCGCGCATCATTAATATCATTATATACTTCTACCCCCGAGGCAGTAACTACCACTTCGTACATAGGTATACCTTCAAATCTTTTAGACGGCACGTGATGAGCAGTTAACGGTCCACTTAACAGAGATTTCTGATATTTGTCTTTAAATGTCTGTAATTTTTCAGGATCAATATTTTGGCGGCTCTTGATGATTTCTGTAATAGAACTAGGGGAATTAAAGCCCAATGCCTCTGCCAACTCTGCGTTGCTGCCAAAAGCTTTCCCTTTGAGCTGATTATATAAAATAATAAATTCGAGTGTTTCAGGC
>CAXTCH010000121.1:0-8854 GCA_964241945.1 uncultured Mucilaginibacter sp. | reverse complement strand
GCGGTGGATAAGGAACTGAAACAGCGGAGTTTTACACCGTTATAATATCTTTCGTGTTTTTAATATATTTTTCTTCAATTATGCAAAAACACCGATTATGCCCAAAGATTCCTCTTGATCTGCGCTGCTGCAGCATGTTAAGTATTTGCCAGTTTAAGGCCTAAGAATACAGCAATTGATAGATTGAATACATCGACTGAAATATGGGATAAAATTGGATAAATCAACCTGCCATCCCTTTGGTAAAACCACATCCAGCACCATCCCATAATAAATGTGGTAATACAAGTAGGAATTAATACACGAGGATTTGAAAGCCAATAAGCACCCCATAAAAAGTAGTGTGAAAAGCCGAACAGCAAACCTGAAAATAATTGACGTTTTAATGCACTGATAGGTAAGTTAACAAATAAACCCCGCCAAAAAGCTTCTTCAAAAAAGGGATTGATGGAAGCAAACACCACGATATAAGCGAACGAGGACCAGGGTACCGCTTTGTAATTGCTTATAAAAACACCCAGCGGGATAATAGCAGGCAGAATTATGCCTATAGCCATGTATTTAAGCCTGGGTAAGGGCAGCAGCGGAGTTCGCTTTAAATTAATGGTTAAATTGAGTCTTTTTTTAACGAACCATAAACAGATCTCAATACTTAAATAGTAGATGCCAAAAGAAGGTATCCAGGAAAGATGCATGGGTAACAGCCGTGCACATATTTCAATCCCTATTCGGGTAAATATCAGCACAAATAATGGCATCAAAAATAAAATACGTGTATTAGGTAAGGCTGAAGTCATGCTGGTAATTTAACAAATATTTGCTATCCTACGCTCATCAAAGTTTACAATTTCGATGCTTTATGCCGGTAGATTGCATCTACATGGCAGACGCATTCTGCTTGCATCATGGGTCGACGTTACGCTTCGCTAAACGTCGACCAGCTTACTTTTGCTTGCCTCTTAATATCATCCTGTTTATTATTAAAAACAAAAAGCAGCCCGATGCCAGGGCAAAGGACTGCTTAAACGGAACAAGCTGAACTTATTCCATACCGCCCGGTGGCGGTCCGCCGGGGCCGCCTCCGGGTGGAGGGCCGCCTCCCGGAGGGCCGTTACCGGGGCCGGGGGCTTTCCCGGCAAATTTTTGCAAGCGCATAGTAAAGCTCAATAAGGCGTACCGGCCTAAGCGGTTGGTATGCGTTTGTATAATATAACTGCCGGTTGAAGAGTTGGTGTAACCGGTATTCTGATTAAACAAATCGAAGCCGGACAAGCGGATGGTCGCGTTCTTAGTTTTCAGGAAACGGCGCTCCACATACACATTTAAAATATTGGGATTGGTAGCGCCCTGGTAGCCTTCGTAAATGGTCTTGGTGTAATCATAACTCAGCGTCCAGTCCTTCCACACATAATTTTTACCGTTTATTCCTAAATTAATCGTCTGGAAGTTGTTGTTGATATTAGCCTGGCTCAATGTATTTTCAGTATGGCTAACCCCATAGCTGCCGTTAAAGGCGGCATCAATTACGTTGGTGATATCAAAGCGCACGCGCACGCCCTGGGTGAGCGACAAGCTTTTGGCAATGTTTTTCTCGGTCACCATATCGTAAGTACCTGAAGCTACATTACTGATGTAGGAGATATTATTGGTATACGTGCCGTTACCAAAGAAGGCCAGCCTGATTTTCCGGTTGTCAAAAGGCTTTTCAAAAATGTAAAAGCCCGAACCGGTATAATAGCCGTCGGCATTTTGGTATTTGGTAAGTATGGTACCGGCCAGTTTGGAATAAGGGGTATAAACGGTGGGGTAATATACCGTATTCGCCACCACCTTATCGTTGGTTTGCGTAAACGACAGGTTGGCAAACAGGATATTGCCTGACTGAAAATCGAACTTATTATATCCTACCCTCACCGAATTATTAAACTCCGGCTTCAGGTAAGGATTACCTTGCACAGGGTACAAAGCATTTGAAAAATCAATAACCGGCTGCAATTCACTATAGGTGGGCTGCATACTGGCGCCATTATAGTTAAAAGTAAATGACTGGCCACGGGCTATGTTGTATACAAACCGGGCTGTTGGCGCAAAGTTAAAAGTGGTGACGTGGGTGGTCTGCCCGTTTAGCAGATTGGTACCGTCTAAAGTGGCAGGCAGCACGGCCAACCCTAATAAGAAATTATACTTTTTTTGTATAAAGCGGTAATTTAGCCCGATACGGTTAGTGGTAAACGTATACCGGTAATTATTGCTCAGCGAGTCATCGCGGATTAATAAACTGGCTATATTTAAGGTATCGGTACCTTTATCTGCCGTGGTATAATCATGATGATAAGCATAGTTCAGTTCTAAAAAAGATAGTTTGCTCAGCGGTTCAATGTAAGATACCGCCGCGGTTATACTATCCTGCTTCACTTTCGTATTAATCTGCTGGTTTAAAGGCGCGTTGGCAGTTCCTGCCAAATAGTTGTATACCGGGTTCTGGTACTCGGTTAACCGGGTACGGCCGACGTTTAAGCTCACGCTAAAATTGCGGCCGCGACTGTTAAATTTATGGTTATACAATATATTGATACCATAATTAGGGGTAGTAACATCAGTGTAAGAATTTAAATTGTAATTGGATAATGTGGTATCGTTACGGGTAAGCAAACTGCTGCTGGTAAGCCTTGTTTTAGTGTCAATATAAGTAACCGAAGGAATAAACTTAAAATAGTTCAGGGTGTCCGGCTTCCACTCAATGTTCAGGTTGAAGCGGTGATTGATCCGCTCGTCGTGCTGCACATTGTTAAGCGTATTCACACTCGGGTTGGTCAGCGAGGTGTTGGTTTGCAGGCTGTTGCTTAATGTGTATACTGAATTATCCGCAAAACTGTAACTGCCGTATGCCGTAATATGCTTACCCCAGCTATCGCGGTAATTAAAGCCCAGGGAACGCGCCGTGGTGATACCGTTGGTGTTGGAAGTAGTGCTCACGCCCGGCGGCGGCCCGCCCGGACCCCCTCCGGGAGGGCCGCCGCCTCCAAAAGTGAACAGATTGGTGTTGGTGTTATTGATATTCCCCAGGAAAGCTATCTGCCGGTCGCCGTCAAAGCTGAATACATTGGCCGAGGCTATATAGCGGTTGCTTTGGTTAGGGGTAGCCTTAGGCTGCTCATCATGCCCGTCGCCTACGGTGGCCTGCCCGAAATAACCGTAATTCTTATCTTTCCGTATGGTAATATTCAGCACTTTTTCCGGTTCGCCCGATTTGATGCCGGTAATATTGGCTTGGTCGCCATAATCGTCAATTACCTGCACGTTTTGCACCAGGTCGGCAGGCAGGTTTTGCGTAGCGGTTCGCACGTCGCCGCCGAAAAAATCCTTACCGTTTACCCGCACTTTGGTTACGCTTTTGCCTTGGGCGGTAATATTGCCGTCCTTATCTACATCCATGCCCGGCATCTTTTTAATCATGTCTTCCACCGGCGCACCTTCGCGCACTTTGTAGGCGCTGGCGTTAAACTCAATCGTATCTTCTTTAATTTTTACCGGGGTAACGGCTGTAATGGTCACATCTTTCAGTAACCTCGATTCTGCTTTAAGCACAATGCTGCCCAAATTTACCGGCTGACTGCCCCCGCCTACCACAAAGTGCCGCCGCAGGGTTTGATAGCCTATAGATTGAATAACCAGGCTAAATTCCGTTGCACTCACACCTGCAAAAGAAAAACCGCCGTTCACATTGGATGCAGTGAGCACGCTGTCCTTACCCTGTAGCAGTTTAATAGTAGAGCCGGGCAGCGTTTGCCCGGTTGAGTCTTTTACCACGCCTGTCACCTCGTGGCGCGCCTGGCCAAAGCTGAGCTGAGCAGTAAAAATGGTAAGCAGTAAGCCATAAATAATTTTCATTCGTTTCGCAATTGATCGGTGCAAAACAAGCTTGCCTTAGCTATAATCAAAAATGAAATAGACCGGCCTGCCTATCGCATAGACGAAGGCCCTTTTTCAGGCTATCAAGCTTTGGCATCCCGGTATAATGGTATGCCTGTAGTTTCCGTCGTTCAAATTCAGGCCTTCATCTACAAAATCAGGCTGCACCTCTATCTCAATTGGCTTTACCGCAGGGGTTTTGTAATATTGTTTATTCCTGTCTGTTATGATTCCGATTTCCAGAAATAAATTTACGTCAGTTATCATCCAGGTGCTGATATGGCTGTGCTTCAGCGTTGCACTTTTTCTTTCCCAACCCTTATCGTGGGGTATTCAAATTCCTGCGGCTTTTTGGGTGAAGCAGGCGGCTACGGTGGTACTGCTGGTCAGCGCCTATTATGTAAACTCGCGCCTGCTGGTACCCCGCCTGCTACTAAGGCACCGGATATGGCTTTTTCTGACCGGCGTAGTGGCATTGGCGGGTGCAGCTATTCTGATTAGCAGTTGGTTAGATGCCTGGCTGCATATTCCGCAAATTATGGAAGCTGCCTTTCATCACCACGGGCCGCCTAATGGCGATGCAGATTTTCACAAACGCCATCCGGGCAATGCTAATCGTCACGGTTTCCACTTTGATGGCTTTACGTTTGTGATTACCGCCCTTATTTTAGGCATCAGTACCAGTGTTACCGCCGTACAAAAATGGCAGCACGATAACCAGCTGCATCAGGAACTTAAACAGCAGCGTACAGATTCGGAACTTTCTTTTTTGAAAGCGCAGATCAATCCGCATTTCTTTTTCAATACGCTCAACAACATCTACATGCTAACCATGATTGATGTAGAGAGCTCGAGGCAGGCACTGCACAAGTTATCGCGCATGATGCGCTATATTTTATATGAAACCCAGCACGACACCACCCTGCTGAGCAAGGAGTTGGATTTTATTAAGGATTATATAGAACTGATGCGGCTGCGGCTGACTGATAAAGTAAGCCTGCATTACCGGCAACCCGAACAATTGAAAGACGGCCCCATCGCCCCGATGCTGTTTTTGCCTTTTGTAGAGAACGCTTTTAAACACGGCGTAAGCGCTATGCAGCAAAGCACAATCTCCATCATTTTAACACAACAGGGCACAACCCTGAGTTTTGAGGTAAATAATACTATAGTTACCGATGAGGAAAAAACACTGGACGGCAACAGCGGCATCGGGCTGACCAATACCAAACGGCGGCTCGAACTGCTGTACCCGGGTAAGCATATGCTAAAAATTAACCACGACAAAGCTGCGCACCAATATTCCGTTCACTTAAACTTACAATTATTATGACGCTGAATTGCATTGCGGTTGACGATGAACCACTGGCCTTGGCGCTGGTAACCCTGTTTATAGAGCAAACGCCATTTTTAAAGTTAACAGGTAAATACGCCAGTGCTATAGAAGCACTGAAAGCTTTGCATACAGAACAAATCGACCTGGTTTTTCTGGATATTCAGATGCCGGACCTGAACGGTATTGAACTGGCACGCGTTATTGACAACCGGCCGGGGCAAAAGCCAAGGGTTATTTTTACCACCGCCTATAACCAGTTCGCACTGGAAGGGTACAAGGTGGATGCGCTGGACTACCTGCTGAAGCCTTTTAATTACGAAGAATTTTTAAGGGCCGCCAACAAGGCGCTCAACTATCACCAGCTGCTGAACCAGCCGGCAATAGCGACAGCAGAAGAAAAGCCGGAAGACAAATTTATTTTCCTGAAGGTGGAATACCAACTGGTTAAGGTAGATTTGGATAAGATACTTTATATTGAAGGCTTAAAGGATTATGTAAAAGTTTGGCTCACCGATAAAGAAAGGCCATTGCTGTCGCTCACCAGTTTGAAATCGCTGGAGGAACGTTTACCGGCCGGTCGTTTTATGCGGGTGCACCGTTCTTTTATTGTAGCACTGGCGCAAATAGATTCGGTGAGCCGTAATGCCATACAGATTGGCGGTATTCATATTACGGTGGGCGAACAGTATAAAGATGCGTTTAACACCTTTTTGAAAATTTGAATGAAATAATATATGCGCGGAAGACTGAAACTGGTTTTACTAATTATTTTTTGCCGCGCAAGCGTACCGACTAATGCACAAAGCGTTAACACATGGAACAACAAGCAATGCGCTGTGGTGCTCACGTATGATGATGCCATTGACATAGATTTAGATAACGTTATCCCGGCGCTCGATTCGCTGCAATTGAAAGGTACTTTTTACATCATCGGTTCGTCGCCGGTAGCAGGCAAACGCCTGAACGAATGGCGGCTGGCAGCTCAACACGGCCACGAGCTGGGCAACCACGCCCTGTTTCATCCCTGCGATGGCAGCTTGCCCGACCGCAGCTGGGTACCGGCCGATTACGATTTAAGCAAGTATACAGTGAGCCGGGCGGTTAATGAAATCAGGATTAACAATACGCTACTGAAAGCCATTGACGGCAAAGAGGTACGCACCTTTGCCTACCCCTGCGGCGACTTGAAAATTGGTGACGTTTACTTTTATGATAAGCTAAAAAATGATTTCGTCGGCGCCCGCGGCGTTACCCCCGGCTTGCAAACCGCCGCACAGGTTGATTTAAGTAATATCGACTGTTATGCCATCAATGGGCAAAATGCTGAGTATATGATCAACCTGGTTAAAAAAGCCCGGCAAACCCATACCCTGCTGGTGTTTTTGTTCCATGGCGTTGGCGGCGGGCATAGCCTTAATGTAAGCCTGAGCGCACATAGCCAGCTGCTGCATTATTTAAAGGAACACGAAAAGGAGATATGGATTGCACCGATGGTGGAAGTAGCGACAAAAATAAAAGCCGAGCAGCAGGTTCATCATTGATAATTGAACACTTTTTATCTGTATGCCTGTTATTCTTTTGCAATTATCACGCATCCATCGATACACATTTTGCCTGGTAACTCCTTCAAAACAATTTTTAAGCTTTAATTATGCTTAATACATTGATTTACAATGCATTTATTTAAGTAAACGCTACTGATATTTTATAGATTATCAGATTTTTGTTTGTATATTTAGATAACAAAACGGTATAAAATCGCAGCTGTTATTAAGAAAACCAATTAACTACCTGCAATAAATAAGCGATTAAAATAAGTTGATTTTTTTACTAAATAATTTAGCAAACCAATTAAAATAAGTATATTTGTTATACAAATAAACAAGATGAGTAACAACGTAAAAGCAGATAAGTTAAAAGCCCTGCAGCTTACCATGGATAAGCTGGAAAAAGCATACGGTAAAGGCGCCATAATGAAGTTAGGTGATTCCGCTATTGAACCAATAGAAGTCATCCCTACCGGCTCGTTAACGCTTGACCTTGCCTTAGGCGTAGGCGGTTTGCCTAAAGGCCGTGTGATTGAAATTTACGGTCCTGAATCATCAGGTAAAACCACATTGGCTATCCACGCTATTGCCGAAGCACAGAAAAAAGGCGGCATTGCAGCCTTTATTGATGCGGAGCACGCTTTTGATAAGTTTTATGCGCAAAAGCTTGGGGTGGATGTAGAAAACCTGTTAATTTCTCAGCCCGATCACGGTGAGCAGGCGCTTGAAATTGCTGATAACCTGATCCGCTCGGGCGCTATTGACATCATTGTTATTGACTCGGTAGCCGCGCTGGTGCCTAAAGGTGAAATTGAAGGCGAGATGGGTGACTCCAAGATGGGTTTACAAGCCCGCTTAATGTCGCAGGCTTTACGTAAGCTTACCGGTACCATTAACAAAACCGGCTGCTGCTGTATCTTTATCAACCAGCTGCGCGAAAAAATCGGTGTAATGTTTGGTAACCCCGAAACTACTACCGGTGGTAACGCCCTGAAGTTTTATGCTACCGTTCGTTTAGATGTACGTCGTATATCACAAATTAAAGATAACGACGAAGTATCAGGTAACCGGGTGAAAGTAAAGGTAGTGAAGAATAAAGTAGCTCCTCCGTTCCGCCTGGCCGAATTTGATATTATGTTTGGTGAAGGTATTTCTAAAGCCGGTGAGATTATCGACTTAGGTGTAGACCATAATATTATTAAAAAATCTGGTTCATGGTTTAGCTATGGCGATACCCGCCTGGGCCAGGGCCGTGACGCTGTGAAGCAGCTGATTATTGACAACCCCGAACTGGCTGAGGAGTTGGAAGGCAAAATTAAAGATGTGGTAAGCGGCGTAAGTTTAACCGCACAGGAATAAGCATAAGCAGTTATGCCCATATGGCCCTTTAGCAAAAGCTAAAGGGCTTTTTTATTTAATCCAGACTGTGCACTATTTTTTTGCAAATCACATCCAGGTAAACCTTATCATGCTTAAGCGGATCATAAGGAGCGTCGATGATATCTTCCCAGGCTGTAAGCACCGATAAAGGCAGGCTATGCGCTATCTCTAAAATAAACCAGCTTTCCTTTCCGTCCCACGTAAGCCGCAATGCATCTGCATTATTAGACCATATTACATAACGGCTGGCAAACACTTTGTCATCGTGCTGCTCATGCACAATAAGATATCTCTGCAAAGTCAGCTTTGCATTCAAGCAATCTTTAATTTGCTGATAAGCCTGCGTAATACGTGTGTTGGTATCCATAAAAGTAAAATCCAACAAATATTAGTCCAGTGTTCAACTATTGATGAACAGCTGTTACCCTACAACGCCGGTTTAAGGAGTTTAAGTATAAGTTAATCTAAATCGCCAAAATAATAATGTCCTTAAAAATTTTGATGATTCATTTATCTATGCTTAAAAAGTATATAGATAAAGCAAATTATAAAATGCAATCAGCTTGCGCACATTTATAAATAAACGCAGGCTTATTCTACAGATACTGTCATTCCGATAATAGTAATACACTACTGCAACAACAGCTTCAGGTTGATACCAAAGTTGGTATACGCCGTA
>CAXTCH010000120.1:3140-8878 GCA_964241945.1 uncultured Mucilaginibacter sp. | reverse complement strand
ATCGCAGCAGTTTCAGAACGGGAAGACCCTTCTGAGCTGTTGCTGATTTTGAAAGATTGCGTGGATGTGCACCAGAAGCTGTCGGTAAAATTCGGAGGTTTGGTAGGCACTTCTTCCAACCGGCGCAAAGCGCAATTGCTGGCCTTGCGGCCTGATTTGGAAATTAATGATTTGCGCGGAAACGTTCCGACCCGTATTCAAAAACTACACGACGAAAACTACCATGCCATTATGCTGGCTAAGGCCGGTGTGGCCCGGTTGAATATTGATTTGAGTGAATTTCATGTAGAAGAATTAAAGCCAACCGAGTTTGTGCCGGCACCGGCACAGGGCGCTCTGGCTATCCAGATACGTGAAACCGATGCGGATTTATTTGGCTTTTTGCAGCGCACCCTGCACTATCCGCATGTGGCTGAAGAGCTGGCCATAGAACGTAATGTATTAAAAATGTTTGGCGGCGGCTGCCACATGCCGCTGGGCTGTTACTGCCGCAAGCAGGATGATGAATACCATGTATTCACCTCAAAGGCCGGTAGCGGCGAGGAATTGCCCGACCGCTTGTATGTGACTGCTGCATCGGCAGAGAACTTACCGGAAAAAATAGTAAGTTATTTTAAAGCTGACCGCCGGTTTCCGAAAAAGGTATTCATCTCGCGTGATATATCGGCACACAGTTATTTCCGGCGGGTGCTGGAAAAACACGGGATGGAGATTGAAGCACGTTCATTAATTCGTACCGTGCCGATAATGACCATCCTGAACCCGCATATTTTGAAAGAAGTAGATTGGGTGTTTTTCACCAGCAAAAATGCGGTGGAATATTTTTTTCAGTTAAAGCCCCAATTTGTCACCATTCCCAAGTTTGGAGTAATTGGCAGCGGCTCGGAAGATATGTTGCGGCGCAACGGTTACTTTGCTGACTTTGTGGGCGATAATACCGATACTGCGGTAGTAAGCCGCGAATTTGCCGGGCTTTGCAATGGCTGCACGGTTCTTTTTCCGGGTGCGGAAAGCCCTATGCGGAGTATTCACAAAGGCCTGACTCCCGATACCAAAGTGATAGACCTGCCGGTTTACGAGACCATGCCCGAAGAAGAAGTAGTTGGTACCGCTGCTGATGTGCTGGTATTTACCAGCCCCTCAAATGTGGAAGCCTATTTTGAGCATAACCTGCCGGAAAACCACCAGCAAATTGTAGCCATCGGCAAATCAACCGGTAAAAAGCTGGATGAAATGAAGATTCCTTATAAATTGCCTTTCTCTCCTGATGAAGTCGGGTTAGCCGAGGCCGTGTTTGGGCTCAATTGCTTGTAGTCTGTAGTTGATGAACTTTAGACCAGCGGCCATCGACTATCATCTATGAATGAATACGTATGTTACAACGACCAAGAAGAAACCGGAAAAACGAAGTGATACGCCAGATGGTGCAGGAAACACACCTGAGCGCAGCTAACTTCATTTTTCCGTTGTTTATAGTAGAAGGCACCAATCACAAGACTGAGGTATCTTCGATGCCCGGCATATACCGATACAGTATTGACAACTTGCTGCGCGAAGTAGAGAGCTGTATGGAATTAGGCCTGAAAAGCTTTGATTTGTTTCCCAATATTGAGGAACAACTGAAAGATAAATACGCTACTGAAAGTCACCGCGAAGGCAGCTTATATCTGCGGGCTATATTTGAGGTGAAAAAGCATTTTCCCGAAGCCTGCGTAGTTACCGATGTGGCTATGGACCCTTACAGCAGCGAAGGCCACGATGGTATTGTACACAACGGCGAGATACTGAATGATGAAACGCTGGAAGTACTGGGCAAAATGGCTGTAGCTCATGCCCGTGCCGGAGCAGATATCATTGCACCTTCGGATATGATGGACGGGCGGGTAGGTTATATACGTAATACGCTGGATGAAAACGGCTTTACTAATGTATCCATCATGTCGTACTCCGCCAAATATGCCAGCGCCTTTTATGGTCCGTTCCGGGATGCCCTGCAGTCGGCTCCTAAATTTGGCGACAAAAAATCGTACCAGATGAACCCGGCCAACCAGCGTGAAGCGCTGATTGAGGCCCGGCTGGATGAAGCGGAAGGCGCTGACTTTTTAATGGTAAAGCCTGCTTTGCCTTACCTGGATGTAATTAAGCTGTTAAAGGACGATACCGAATTGCCTATTGCCGCCTATAATGTAAGCGGCGAATATGCCATGATTAAGGCTGCTATCCAAAATGGCTGGCTGAACGAACAGCGCGCAATTACCGAGGTGTTAATGAGCATCAGAAGGGCAGGGGCTACATCAATCTTAACTTATCATGCTAAAGAAGTGTTATTGAACAAGTGGCTGTAAATTTGAATGGAAATGAAAGATGCTTCTAATCATATAGTAACTCCCTCAGCCGGTATTGAGCCGGCAGCCGACATCAGCCGCGAAAAATCGGCTGTATTGTACGCAAGGGCTAAAACATACTTTCCGGGCGGCGTAAACTCGCCGGTTCGGGCCTTTAAGTCGGTATATGGTACGCCGTTATTTATTGAAAAAGGCAACGGCAGCCATTTGTGGGATGCCGATGGCAACGAATTTATTGACTATTGCGGTTCCTGGGGTCCGCTTATTTTAGGTCATAATCATCCGGCCGTACGTGAAAAGGTGATTGACGTGATGCAGCACGGCATGTCTTTCGGCGCGCCTACGGCACTGGAGAATGAACTGGCCGAGCTGATTTTATCGAATAACCGGTTTATTGAAAAAATCCGTTTTGTAAGTTCAGGTACCGAGGCGGTAATGTCGGCTATTCGCCTGGCCCGCGGGTATACCAAACGCGATAAAATACTAAAGTTCGAAGGCTGTTACCATGGTCACGTTGATGCTTTGCTGGTAAAGGCAGGTTCCGGGCTGGTCACTTTCGGCGAAACGTCATCGGCAGGCGTACCGCAATCTTTTGCTGCTGAAACCATTGTAGTAGCGCTGAACGACAAAGAAGCGGTACAAAAGGCCTTTGAAGAATTTAAAGACCAGATTGCCGCCATCATTATTGAGCCGGTTCCGGCTAATAACGGATTGCTGCTGCAAGAGAAAGAATTCCTGCAATTCCTGCGCGAAATTTGCATCGCCAACGGTTCACTGCTCATTTTCGACGAAGTAATCTCCGGTTTCCGCGTAGGCTTTGAAGGGGCTGCCGGCTATTACAATATTCAGCCGGACATTATCACCTATGGTAAAATTATAGGCGGCGGGTTGCCGGTAGGTGCTTATGGCGCTTCGGCACTGATTATGAGCAATATTTCGCCCGACGGGGCCGTTTACCAGGCAGGTACGCTATCCGGCAATCCGGTAGCTATGTCAGCAGGTATCGCGCAGCTGAGCGAATTGCTGCAACCGGGCTTTTATGAAGAATTGCACCGCAAAACCCAAAACTTTGTAACCGGCATCCGTGATTTTATCAGCGAGCGCCGGTATCAGGTAAAGCTGTATACCATAGGCTCCATTTTTTGGTTTGCGTTTACGGATCAGGAACATATCCGCCGTGCAGACGAGATCAATCCGGCCAGCATGGATAAGTTTAAAGTGATGCACCGCGAGTTGTTAAACCGGGGTATTTACCTGGGTCCGTCGGGCTACGAAGTAGGCTTTGTATCTGCGGCGCATACCGCTACTGACTTGGAGCAAACACAACAAGCTATATTTAAAAGTTTAGATATTGTATTTAGTCAGCAAACCTTAATTTAATTGGTTATGATGAAGCGGCCATTTGCTATTTTTTATGCGCTAATTACTTACTCTATTGCTGAACTGCTTTGGTGGGGGTACATGCTGGTGCGGTTGCAGCCCAATCGCACCGGTATGATTTTAAGTGAGGGACTGATGTTTATCACAGTCATTCTCATCGGCGCTTACCAGTTTCATAAAGCAATCAACAAAGAACGTACCCTGCACGCGCAGAAAAAGAATTTTTTGCTGTCGGTAACGCACGAGCTAAAATCACCTTTGGCGGCTATTAAACTCTATCTGGAAACCATTCAAAAGCGGAGCAGCCTGAGCCGTGAGCAGGTGAACGATTTTATAGGCAAGTGCCTGCTGGACATAGACCGCCTGAATGATATGGTAGAAAATATGCTGCTGGCTTCGAAAATTGAGAATCATTCCTACACCTTTCCTAAACAGGAGTTCAATTTGTCGGTACTGGTAGACAGTGTGGTAAACCGCTTGCAAATTAACAAATGCGATTTGCAGCAGCAGTTAATTAATGCTGAAATTGAGCCTAAGATAGAAATTACCGGTGACAAATTTGCGCTTACCTCAGTAGTAACCAACCTGATTGAAAACGCAGTAAAATATTCCAAACCCTGTGAAATGGTGGATGTAAAGCTGTTTTGCAAAAACGGTAAAATTCATTTCCAGGTAGCCGATCATGGTATTGGTATAGCAGATGATGAGAAAAGCCGTATTTTTGAGCGGTTTTACCGTGTAGGAAGCGAAGATACCCGTAACACAAAAGGCACAGGTTTAGGTTTATACATTGTAAAACAAGTGCTGGAAAAGCACCAGGCTTCTATTCAGGTAAAAGATAATGATCCTGTAGGAAGCATTTTTGAAGTTGTTTTCGCTTAACCTGATATATCAACACAATGCCTAACAAAAAACGCATACTACTGGCCGAAGACGAGGAACACCTGCTCGAGGCCATCAAACTTAACCTGGAATTGGAGGGGTACAAGGTATCTACCGCCAACAATGGTAAAAAAGCCCTGCAAATATTTAAAGAGGAGCGCTTCAACCTGGTGATACTGGACGTGATGATGCCCGAAGTAGACGGCTTTGTAGTGGCTGAAACCATTCGCCTGGAAAACACTGAGGTTCCGATTATGTTCCTGACCGCCAAGAATACCAATGAGGACAAAATTTCGGGTTTAAAGAAAGGGGCAGACGATTATCTGACCAAACCTTTTAACCTGGAAGAGTTGATTTTGCGGGTAAATAACCTGGTGAAACGCAGCTTGAAAGGCGACGATTTAAAAGAGTTCAACAGCTACAAAATCGGCGATAAAACTATCCACTTTAACTCGTTCGAGTTGATTAATGAGGACGGTTCTATTACGCCGCTGACCAAAAAGGAAACCATGCTGTTGAAGCTGCTGATTGAACGCCGTAATGAGGCGGTATCGCGCGAACAAATTCTGGAAACGGTTTGGAATTACGACGTTTACCCGTCTACCCGTACCATTGACAACTTTATTCTTACTTTCCGCAAGTATTTCGAGCCTGATCCTAAAAACCCGGTATATTTTCATTCTATCCGTGGCGTAGGGTACAAATTCACCGACCATCATTAATGTTTACATTTAAAGCCCGCATCATAGTTGCCGGGATATTAGTTTTACTGGGTTTGTGTTTTGCCTACTACCACACGTATGAATTGGTAGAGGTAATCATTATTCTGCTGGGGGCTTTAATTGTAGAATATTTCAGGCAAGGGACATTGGTGCTGGCCGCGAAACAGTTTCATCTGAAAAATTATAGTGCTACCGAAGCTTTGCTGCTGCAAATTAAAAATCCAGCATGGCTGAGTAAAAAGCGCCGGGGTTTTTATGAGTACATGATGGCGGGTATCAGTGTGCAAAAGCACGATTTTGAAAGCGCCGAATACCATTATGAACAGGCTTCCCAATACCCGTTGCGTACGCTGAAAGACCATGTATCTGCACTGGTCTCTGTGGCTAACATCAGCCTGCGTAATGGCAA
>CAXTCH010000120.1:0-3130 GCA_964241945.1 uncultured Mucilaginibacter sp. | reverse complement strand
GACCAGGGCAAGAAGCCGGACAAGCCGGCGGCGTACCTGGAACTGGCCAGCCAGTATCAGGATAAAATGACCGCCAAAATGAAGGCGGTGATGGCCGAAGTGCAGCAGAACTTAAACCGTTACAGAACTGAATAGGGCAGCCCTACTGCCTTTTAACATACACATGAAAGATTCGTTATTTATTAAAGCCGCATTTTCGCAGCCGCATGAGCGTCCTCCGGTATGGATGATGCGCCAGGCCGGCCGTTTTATGAAAGAATACTGGGATATCAAAAACAAGCATTCTTTTCTGGAAATGTGCAAAACTCCTGAGCTGGCTGCCGATGTAACGATGCTGCCGGTTGATTTACTGGATATTGATGCGGCTATTCTGTTCTCTGATATCCTGGTAACTGCTGAAGCCATGGGCGGCGATTTAAGCTTCACACAAGGCGTCGGGCCGCGATTCAGCAATCCGGTACGTAGTCAGGCGGATGTTGACCAATTGGATACCGAAGTGGTACACAAACTGCAGTACGTAGCGGATGCCATTAAGGTAATTCAGCAACGGCTGGATGGTAAAATACCGCTGATTGGCTTTGCGGGCGCTCCGTTCACAGTGATGAGCTACCTGGTGGAAGGCGGATCGTCCAGAGATTTTAAATTAACTAAGCTTTTATTGCACAATGAGCCTGAAATGGCACATGCACTGTTAAGCAAAATTGCCAAAGTAACGGCCGATTACCTGAACCTGCAGATTGCCGCCGGTGTAAACGCCGTGCAGATATTCGATAGTTGGGCACAGGCCCTGGCTTGGGATGATTATAAAGAATTTTCGCATCGCTACATCACCGAAATCATTAGTCAACTGAACCGCAAGGACATTCCGGTAATATCTTTTTGCAAAGGCAGTTCAGTTTTTGCTCCATTGATGGCAGAAGCGAAGCCGGATATAGTTTCTATTGATTGGAATGTAGATTTGCTGGATATTAAAAAGCGCCTGCCTGCCAACATAGCGGTGCAAGGCAACCTGGATCCGCATATTTTATATGCCGATAAGAAAGTAATTAAAGACCGGATTTACCGCTTGTTCGAACGCATGCGCGGCGAAGACGGTTTTATCTTTAACCTTGGCCACGGCATTATGCCGGATATACCTTTCGACCATGTAAAGTATGCGGTGGAGGTGATTAAGGAGTTTAAGTATTAGATTTAGTGTTTCTGAAATACGCCATTGCGAATAACGAAGTAATCTTCAGCAGCAAATTGACCCAGCAAGTTCATCTGTACAGTTCAGGATTGCTTCGTTCTTCGCAATGACGCTTAGATGGTTCAAAAAGGGTACCTCATGTATCTCTACATAAAATCCATACACATTATTTTTGTGGTCAGCTGGATGGCGGGGCTGTTTTATATTGTGCGGCTGTTTGTATACCATACCGAGGCGCAGGATAAGTCTGAACCTGAACGCAGTATTCTATCCGCCCAATTTGAAATCATGGAGCGTAAGTTGATGAACATCATTACTACGCCTGCCATGCTGCTTACCTTGATAGCGGGCATTGCTATGGTTTGCATTCAGCCCGACTGGTTTCAACAAGGCTGGCTTCAACTTAAACTGGGCTTTGTACTGGGTTTGATTATCTATCACTATATCTGCTACCGCAAAATGAAGCAAATGCGCCGGGGCGTTTATACCTGGAGTTCCGTCCAGCTTCGCCTTTGGAACGAGGTGGCTACAATCTTACTGTTTGCCATTGTGTTTCTGGCCGTCATGAAAAATGCGGTCAGCTGGATTTACGGCCTGATCGGTTTGGTGGCATTCGCTATCATTTTAATGTCGGCAGTGAAAATTTATAAGTATTATAGGTTGAAAAGATAAAAGAATAAAGTAAATTTAACTTGTGTGTTTAGTTAGGCTTAAACAATCATTATATTTCTTTATTTTGCTGTTGCTTTGCTGCAGCTTCCACTCGGCTACCTATAAAATGGGCCGGCTCAAGTACAACGGGGGAGGCGACTGGTATGGTGACCGGACAGCATTACCCAACCTGATTAAATTTTGCAATACAAACCTTAAAACCAATTTTGAACCGCAGGAAGATATTGTAGAGGCAGGCAGCGCCGCTTTATTCAACTATCCCTATGTATTTATGACCGGGCACGGTAACGTAATATTCTCCGACCAGGAGGCACAGAACCTGCGGAAATATTTAACCGGTGGCGGCTTCCTGCATATTTGCGATAATTACGGATTAGACCAATTCATTCGTCCGCAAATGAAAAAGGTATTTCCGGAGCTGGATTTTGTGGAGCTGCCGTTAAACTATCCCGTCTATCATCAAAAATATAATTTTCCTAACGGCTTGCCAAAGGTGCATGAGCACAACGGCAAACGGCCGCAGGGCTTCGGTTTAATCTATAAAGGCCGCCTGGTATGTTTTTATGATTTCGAGTGCGATTTGGGCAATGGCTGGGAAGACTACGGAACCTACGCCGGTGACACCCAGGAAACCCGCATAAAAGCCTTGCAAATGGGCGCTAACCTAATTCAATACTTACTTACGCAATAACCGGTATGATTACCATTACTGTAAACGAAAAATTTATCTTCCAGACAGGGCAGGAAAATAACACTCCAACTGTGAATGGCGGGTTAGGGCAGGCAGACATACAGCAGTTAGATAATTTTCGTTATCACATTATTAATCATTTAAAATCTTATCAGGCAGAGTTAGTAACCTTTGATGCGGCTGCCAAGACGGCTCAGATTAAGGTGAACGGTAATATTTATCAGGTTACAGCAAAAGATCAGTTTGATATGCTGTTGGAACAAATGGGAATGAGTGATCTGAACAGCGTCCGCGTGAGCGATTTGAAAGCACCTATGCCAGGGTTGGTATTGAGTATATTTGTACAGGAAGGAAGCGAAGTAAAAAAAGGAGACAATTTATTTGTACTCGAGGCCATGAAGATGGAAAATATTATTAAAGCGCCTGCAGATGTGAAAATAAAAGCGGTAAAAATTGCCCCGCATGATAAAGTAGAGAAAGGGCAGGTGCTCTTACAGTTTGCCTGACCCAACCTTGCATTAAAAGCATATAAAAAACAAAGGCTGCGTTATATAACGCAGCCTTTGTTTTTTATATGC
>CAXTCH010000119.1:0-8952 GCA_964241945.1 uncultured Mucilaginibacter sp. | reverse complement strand
GAAAAATCGGAGAAACCAGAAGCTCCGGAGCGCCCTGAACAACCTGAAAACAATTAACCGTATCCACCATCTGACAAAACTTCCGGCTTTCTTTCCGCTAACAAATTAGGCCCGTTATTTGTAATTTAGTATCCTCTTAAGGGGATACTTTTTTTATGCTGCAGCAGCTCACCATCAACAACTATGCTTTAATTGACAACCTCAACATCAGCTTTGATGGCGGGTTGAATATCCTCACCGGCGAAACGGGCGCGGGTAAATCTATCATTTTAGGTGCATTGTCACTAATATTAGGGCAGCGTGCCGAGAGCCGGTACTTTTTTAACCAGCAAAAAAAGTGTGTTATAGAAGGTCACTTCAAAATTTCTGAGTTTCACCTTAAGTCTTTCTTCGAAGAAAATGATCTGGATTATGAACCGGAAACCGTACTGCGACGCGAAATATCAGCCGACGGCAAATCGCGGGCTTTTGTAAATGACACCCCGGTGAACCTGACAGCCATGAAGCAGTTGGGCGAAAAACTGATTGACATTCACTCCCAGCATGCCACGCTGGAAATTAATGACCCCGAATTTCAATTACTGGTAGTAGATGCCGCCGCTAAACATGCCGAATTGTTAGCCGATTATCAAAATAAATTCCGCTCTTATCGCAGGGCCGGCAACCGCTTACAGCAACTGATTGAAGAGAACGATAAGGCCAAAGCCGATTTAGATTATTACCAGTTTCAGTTTGACGAACTGGAAAAAGCCGACCTGCAGCCGGATGAGCAGGAAACCATGGAACAGGAACTGTTCGCCTTGAACAACGCCGAAGAAATAAAAAGAAGCTTAAACGGCGCGCATTATTTGATGCAGGAAGGCGAAACTGCTGCTATTTTACAACTGCGCGAGGCTGGGCATCAACTGTCAGCATTAGAAAAGTTCAGTACCGAGATAGCGGATTTGCACCAACGCCTTAACAGCACCATTATTGAGTTGAAAGATATAGCGGCCGAAGTGGAGCAACTTGAAGACCGTACCCAAGTTAACGAGGAACGGGCTTTTGAAATTAACAACAGGCTTACGCTGATTTACAATCTGCAGAAAAAACACCGGGTAAGCAGCAATGCTGAATTGCTGGCCATACAGGAAGATTTATCGAACAAACTGCAGCAGGTTGAGTCGGGCGGTGAGGAAATTGAGCAGCTGCGGGAACAGATTGCCCTGCAAAAGGAAGAACTGGAAAAACTGGCTGCGCAATTATCGGCTAATCGTACCCAAGCTATTCCTGATATTGAACGCCAGGTAATGGAAACGCTGAGTGAAATGGGAATGGGCAACGCCGTGTTAAAAATTGAACAGCAGCCTGCCAAAAACAACGAACTCACCAAAGATGGTGTTGATCAGATTAAATTTCTGTTCACTGCCAACAAAGGCCATGCCTTGTCCGAAATGAGTAAGGTAGCTTCCGGTGGTGAGCTTTCGCGTTTAATGCTGAGCATTAAATCCATCATTGCACGTTATACGGCCTTGCCTACCATTATATTTGATGAGATTGACACAGGTGTATCCGGCGAGGTGGCCAATAAAGTAGGGCAAATTATGGAACGCCTGTCAGGCAACCTGCAGGTAATCACCATTACCCACCTGCCGCAAATTGCCAGCAAGGGTAAAAGCCACTACTTTGTATACAAAGATAATTCGGGTAGCGCCACCAACACCCGCATGAAACAGTTGAGCCAGCAGGAGCGCATTACCGAAATTGCCAAAATGCTGAGCGGTGATAACCCCGGCGAAAGTGCGTTGAAAAATGCAAAGGAGTTGTTAAATGCTTAACATGCACATTGTTATTTTGAGCGCAGCCAAAAATCCGTATGGTAATAATTAGCAGTACAGATCCTTCGCTGCGTTCAGGATGGCAACCATAATATTTTATTCTGGCTACTTATGCAACTTTACTTAACTGATAAATAATTTCTACCTTTACCCTTCGATAAACCACTCCAAAACATCATGGCTTATAACTTATTAAAAGGTAAAAAAGGAATTATATTCGGGGCGCTGGATGAAAAATCAATTGCCTGGAAAACGGCACAGCGCTGCCACGCAGAAGGCGCTGAAATTGTGCTCAGCAATGCGCCTATCGCTTTGCGCATGGGCGCCATTAACCAACTGGCCGAAGAAATCAATGCTCCGGTAATTCCGGCCGATGTAACCATCACCGCAGATATTGAAAACCTGTTTACCAGAGCTCAGGAACATTTTGGCGGAAAAGTAGATTTTGTACTGCACTCTATTGGCATGAGTTTAAACGTGCGCAAAAACAATCCTTACCCTGAAAATAATTATGATTTTACCCATAAGGGTATGGACATATCGGCATTAAGCTTACACCGCGTACTGCAGGTGGCCATGAAGCAGGATGCCATTAACGAATGGGGTTCAGTAGTGGCTTTAACTTATATTGCGGCCCAACGCGTATTCCCGGATTATAATGATATGGCCGATAATAAAGCGATGCTGGAAAGCATTGCCCGTAACTTTGGCTATTACTACGGAACACAAAAAAAGGTACGTATCAATACCGTATCACAATCACCCACCCGCACTACCGCAGGTTCGGGCGTAAAAGGCTTTGATGGGTTTGTAAGCTATGCCGAAAAGATGAGTCCGCTGGGCAATGCTACTGCCGACCAATGTGCGGACTACTGTGTTACCCTGTTCTCCGACCTCACCCGCATGGTTACCATGCAGAACCTGTTCCACGATGGTGGCTTCTCATTCACCGGCGTTACCCAGGCGGTGATTGAGCAAATGGAGAAGTAATTTAATTTCTGAATCAGGATTTACAGAATTTGAGGATTAACAGAATGCTTGCCTCAAAAAGGCATGTTGTTCATCTTTCAATTCCGTAAATCCTGATTCAGAAACCTAATTTCCCAATTGCTTTATTGCCAGGTACGCCATTAAACCGGTACTCAATTCCAGAGCCGTCTCTTCAATGTCAAAGGTGGGCGTATGTACTGATGAAGTAATGCCGCGGCTTTCATTGCGGGTGCCCAGGCGGTAAAAGCAGCTGTCAGCCACCTGCGAGTAATACGCAAAATCTTCGGCGGCCATCCAGATATCCAGGTCCAACACATTTTCTTTTCCCAGGTAGTCTTCCGCATGGCTGCGGGTAATAGCCGTTAACTTTTCTTCATTGATCAGGAAAGGGTAACCTTTCATGATGTTGAATTCACAGCTGCCGCCCATACTTTCAGCAATCCCTTCCGCCATTTTCTTCATACGGCGATGGGCTTCTTCGCGCCATTTTTCATCCATGGTACGGAAAGTACCTTCCAGATATACCTCGTTAGGAATTACATTGGTAGCGCCGTTGGCAATCACTTTACCAAATGACAATACCGATGGGCTTTTAGGATCTGCAAAACGGCTTACCACCTGTTGCAGTGCCGTTAATATATGTGCAGTGATGATAACCGGATCAATATTTTGCTGCGGCTGTGCGCCATGGCCACCTTTGCCATGAACGGTAACATAAATTTCGTCGGTAGAAGCCATATACTTGCCTGCCCGGAACCCTACCTTACCGGCATCAATCAGCGGCATTACATGCTGGCCCAACACGGCTTGCGGTTTCGGGTTCTCCAGCACGCCTTCAGCAATCATTAAGCTGGCTCCGCCGGGCAGCTTTTCTTCTGCCGGCTGAAAAATCAACTTTACTGTGCCGCCAAACAGGTCTTTAAACTCAGTTAAAATGCGGGCAGTACCTAACAGAGAAGACGTATGTGCATCATGTCCACAGGCATGCATTACGCCCGGATTTTGCGATTTGTAAGCTACCTCATTGATTTCATTAATCGGCAAAGCATCCATATCGGCACGCAGGGCCACTACTTGGTCAGAAGGTTTGTTACCTTTCAGTAACCCTACCAAACCATTATCAGCCATGCGAACGTACGGGACCCCCAGTTCATCCAGCTTACCTGCCACGTAGGCCGAAGTAGCAGTTTCATGAAATGACAATTCCGGATGCATGTGCAGATGCCGGCGATTGCTTACCACATCGTTAAAGATGCGCTGGGAGAGCTCCTGTATTTGTTCTTTAATCATGATTGATGGGTTCGACAGGCGGATTGATCTTTTCGCCTAAGATAAACAGCACGGTAAATTGTGAGCGTAATTGCTGCATCAACTTTGCCGCCTCCAGGCGCGACCGGAAATCGCCGGCCTTTACTTTAAAGTTAGGTTCCTTGTAACTGATGTAAGTACGGGTTTCGGGATAAAGTTCCTGAAATTGTTCCTGCGCTCTAAACGCAGCGCTACGGCTGGAACCAGAAAAAAACTGGACGCGATAACCAAAAGAGGAGTAGTTATTACCGCCGCCGGTTCCACGCTGTGTGGTATACCGCCGGGCAATTAAGGTATCAATACGGCTGTCTTTAATTACTTCTACCCTGCCCTTTGTTTGAGCAGATGCAGTATTGCCGAGGCATGTAAAAAAAAAGCAGCAACAGGTTACAAATATAGATGCTTTATAAACCGTTGCTGCTTTTCTCATGTAGACGTTTTTATTATATGAATTCCACACATAATTGCGAGGTACGAAGCAATCCTCGACTTACAGAGGCATTTAAAAGTAGACCTGCATAATTAGGATTGCTTCGTTCCTCGCAATGACGCGCCAGTATTTATTTTATTACTCCAATGCGCCGTGGCAGTTTTTAAACTTTTTGCCGCTGCCGCATGGGCATGGGTCATTTCTGCCCACCTTTTGCTCTACACGAACCGGCTCGGCTTTGCGCAACTCACGGGTATCTTCCATCGGCACACCATTGCTTTCCTGCACCAGGGCCGGCTTTGAGGTTTTCATTTTGCGCATATCTACGCTAGGCTTGGGTGCGCGGGCTTCGCGAACTTCGTCCGGCTGCTGCTGAATAGGAATGCCGCCCCTGAACAGGAAGCTTACAATTTCCTTGTTCACGGTAGCCAGCATCTGGCGGAACAGCTCAAAAGCTTCGAACTTGTATACCAGCAAGGGATCTTTCTGCTCATAAACAGCATTTTGTACTGATTGCTTCAGTTCATCCATTTCGCGCAGGTGTTCTTTCCAGGCCTCATCAATCAGCGAAAGTGTAACACTTTTTTCAAATGATTTGAATACTTCCAGACCGTTGGTTTCTACCGCTTGTTTCAGAGGCACGGCTACTTGTATACCATGTATACCGTCGGTGAACGGAACAATAATATTTTCTACCATTTCGCCCCGGGTATCAAATACGTCTTTCAGTACCGGATAGGCCTGCTCCGCAATGGCTTCTTGTTTACGGTGATAAAAATTAATAATGGTTTGGAATGTAGCTTCCGTTAACTGCGCCACGTTCATGGCCGCAAACTGCTCCTGTGAGGTTTCGATTTCTACCGCAAACAGGCGAATAATTTCCAGTTCAAAACCATCAAAGTTATTGGATTCCTTAAACTCATTTACTACGTCTTCCACCACATCATAAATGGTATTGTTCAGGTCGACATCTAAACGGTCGCCAAACAAAGCGTTTTTACGTTTGGCATAAACTACGGTACGCTGTGAATTCATCACGTCGTCATACTCCAGCAAACGCTTACGGATACCAAAGTTATTTTCTTCTACTTTCTTCTGTGCACGCTCAATAGACTTGGTAATCATGGAGTGCTGAATCACTTCGCCCTCCTCAATGCCCATACGTACCATCATATTGGCAATACGCTCAGAACCGAACAAACGCATCAGGCCGTCTTCTAATGACACAAAGAATTGCGAAGAACCCGGATCACCCTGACGACCGGCACGACCTCGCAACTGGCGGTCTACACGGCGCGATTCATGGCGCTCGGTACCTACAATGGCCAAACCGCCGGCATCTTTTACGCCAGGGCCCAGCTTAATGTCCGTACCACGCCCCGCCATGTTGGTGGCTATGGTAACCGTACCTGCCGTACCTGCTTCGGCCACAATATCAGCTTCTTTTTGGTGCAGTTTTGCATTCAATACATTGTGCTTGATACCGCGCAGTTTTAACATACGGCTCAGTAACTCCGAAATTTCTACCGAAGTAGTACCCACCAGTACCGGGCGACCAGCCTGCGTAAGTTTTACAATTTCATCAGCTACCGCATTATATTTTTCGCGCATGGTGCGGTATACTAAATCCTGGCGGTCGTCGCGGTCAATATTTCTGTTGGTAGGTATTTCTACTACGTCCAGCTTGTATATTTCCCAAAACTCGCCGGCTTCAGTTACAGCAGTACCGGTCATACCACAAAGCTTGTGGTACATACGGAAGTAGTTTTGCAGGGTGATGGTAGCAAAAGTTTGGGTAGCATCTTCTACTTTCACATTTTCTTTGGCTTCAATGGCCTGATGTAAGCCATCAGAGTAGCGGCGGCCTTCCAGCACACGACCGGTTTGCTCGTCCACAATTTTTACCTTACCATCGTCCAGGATATATTCCGTATCGCGCTCAAATAAAGTATAAGCTTTTAGTAATTGGTTTACCGAATGGATACGCTCCGACTTAATCGAATAGTCGCGCATCAGCTCGTCCTTCTTCGCAATCTTTTCTTCAGCGCCCAGGCTCGATTTCTCAATCTCAGCAATTTCAGTGCCTACATCGGGCATCACAAAGAAATGCGGATCTTCGCCCGAGGCGGTAATCAGCTCTATACCTTTTTCAGTAAGTTCAACCGAGTTGTGCTTTTCGTCAATTACAAAATACAGGTCGGCATCTACCTTCGGCATTTCCTTACCCTGATCCTGTAAATAATAATTTTCTGTCTTTAATAAAGTCTGACGGTTGGAACCTTCACTTAAATATTTAATCAGCGCCTTGCTTTTTGGCAAACCGCGATGTGCACGAAACAGCGCCAGTCCACCTTCATCATTGCCGGTTTTACCTTCGGCTATTTCTTTTTTTGCTTCGTTTAATACGGTATTAATGTAGCTTTTCTGCACATTCACCAGGCGCTCAATGCGCGGCTTCAGCATGTGAAATTCGTGCTCATCACCGCGGGGTACCGGTCCGGAAATAATCAATGGCGTACGGGCATCATCAATCAACACCGAATCCACCTCATCCACCATCGCATAATGGTGCTTACGCTGCACCAAACTGGCCGGATCACCGGTCATGTTATCGCGCAGGTAGTCAAAACCAAATTCGTTATTGGTACCAAAAGTAATATCGGCTAAATAAGCGTTACGGCGCTGCGGCGAGTTCGGCTCATGGCGGTCAATACAATCTACGGCTAAACCATGAAACTCATACAGCGGGCCCATCCACTCCGAGTCACGGCGGGCCAGGTAATCATTCACAGTTACAATGTGTACACCTTGCCCGGCCAAAGCATTCAGGTAGGCCGGCAGTGTAGCCACTAAAGTCTTACCCTCACCGGTAGCCATCTCGGCAATTTTACCCTGATGCAATACAATACCACCAATCAGCTGTACATCATAATGTACCATATCCCAGGTTACATCGGTGCCTGCTGCTTTCCAGGTATTGTGGTGAACAGCCTTATCGCCTTTAATTAATACGTTGGGCTTAAAGGCGGCCAGCTGACGGTCAAACTCCGAGGCAGTTACCTCAATCGTTTTATTGGCAGCAAAACGGCGGGCGGTTTCTTTAACCACCGCAAATGCCTCGGGCAATATATTCAGCAGGATATTTTCCAGCTCTTTATTACGGTCTTTTTCCAGCTTATCAATGCGGGAATAAAGCTCTACTTTTGCATTGATGTCCACTTCAGGATGCTCAGCTTCTTCTTTTGCGGCACGGATGTTTTCATCAATTTCCGCCAAACCCTGTTGAATCCGTTCCTTAAAGTCGTTCGTTTTGGCCCGCAGGTCATCATTACTGATACCGTCGAGCTTTGCAAATTCGCTTTTTATTTTTTCAACCAAGGGCTGGATGCTCTTCACATCACGCTCCGATTTACTTCCAAAAAGCTTACTGATAAATCCTAACATATTTGTATTCTGCTTACCGCTTCTAATTCAACAATTGCGCCAATGGCATGCAAAAGCCATTATGGCAGGTAAAGGTAAGGCTTTTTCAGGGCAGTATCAAGTATGAGGTATCAAGTAGTAAGTACTTGCCTGTCTTAATACAATCTATACTTACTACCTGATACCTCATACTTGATACCTTCAAAAATTCTATCTTTACCCGCATGAATATCCTGCTCATTGGGTCAGGCGGGCGCGAAAGCGCTTTTGCCTGGAAGATAGCTCAAAGCCCGCTATGCAGCCACCTATTTATTGCCCCCGGCAATGCCGGCACCGGGCAATATGGCACGAATGTAAATTTAAAGGTTACCGATTTCGAAGCCATCAAACAGTTTATACTGGCCAACCAGATTCAGCTGATGGTGGTGGGTCCCGAAGAACCTTTGGTGCGTGGCATCCATGATTTTTTCCTGGCTGATGAGCAGTTGAAAAGCGTCCCGGTAATTGGTCCGCAGCAACAGGGGGCGCAGTTGGAGGGCAGTAAAGATTTTTCTAAGCAGTTTATGCAGCGGCACGGCATTCCAACCGCAGCTTCCAAAACGTTTACCCGCGAAACTTTGCAGGAAGGCTTTGAATATTTAGCCACCTGCGGACTACCTGTAGTACTCAAAGCTGACGGACTGGCAGCCGGAAAGGGAGTACTTATCTGCCTTACCTTACAGGAGGCCCAGCAGGAGCTGATACAGATGCTTACCGAAGCCAAGTTTGGTGAGGCCAGTTCAAAAGTAGTGGTTGAACAGTTTTTACAAGGTATAGAGCTATCGGTTTTTGTATTAACCGATGGCAACAGCTACAAAATATTGCCCGAAGCCAAAGATTATAAGCGCATAGGCGAAGGTGATACCGGCCTGAATACCGGCGGCATGGGTTCTGTTTCGCCGGTGCCGTTTGCCGATACCGAGTTTATGCAAAAGGTGGAAGATC
>CAXTCH010000118.1:0-9018 GCA_964241945.1 uncultured Mucilaginibacter sp. | reverse complement strand
CAGTAACTATATCCATCAATCCAATGTCATTCGGTTTAATCTGATTAAGTTGATCAGAATTCATCAACTTGCCATTAAGTATGTAAGCAATCGTATCTGCCGTTTTTAGTTTAACCTGTTGCCCATCGGTTGAAAACATTTTTAGTGTATCCTTATTTACTTTAGCCGTTGCACGCGCATTGTTATTTGCCATTACCGTTTCCTGATCAGCGGAGGCGTTGTCCTTATTAGGAACAGATTTTAGGTGATTAGCAGGCGTAAGTGTTACGGCTATCAAATGACTTACTTTGCTTACCACATGCTGAGCCTTTAGCCTCACGCTTGCTTTTGTAAAGGTGAAACACAACAATAACCCGGCGGCCAGCGGCAACACGAAAACATACCGGGTTAAATTAAATTGCGAAGAGCTTTTACTGTTCATCATAATAATACGCTTTTTGAGTTTGGATAAATTAAAGTGATTGACCATAGCTGGCGATCCGGCAGTGAGGGCCACGTGCAATAAGCTGTATTGATACGTTTTACTATCAATGCCCTGCTTAAGGATATTGCGGTCGGTAATAAATTCAATGTTTTCGGCAATTGCTTTTTTTATGAGCCAAACACCTGGGTTAAACCAGTAAGCAATCAGGCTGAGTTCGGCCAGCAAAATATCCAGCGTATGCCAGCCGGTAATATGCTCTTGCTCGTGCGCTAAAATGGCTTTTAGCTGCTCAGGTTCATAGTTATCGGGATTGAGGTAAATGCTTTGCCAGAAGGAAAACGGATTCACGTCCTGCTGCAAAGCCTTGATTTTGTAACTATAGATAGTTTGCGTTTTCGCTTTACGAATAAGCCGGTACAATGAAAGCAGTTGCATGCCAAACCTTACCAGCATACAGCCAATGCCGATAAAAAATATCACCTGGCCTGCCAGCCACCAGTCGATAGGGGCGGTTTGCTGTAATCGGGTTTGCACCGGCACCTGCCAGTTTACAATAATGACTTGCACGGCTTGTACCGGTTGCATCAACGGCCGGTGCTGCTGCAAAAAAGCCGATAAATCAATAAGCGGACAAGCAGCCGAAAACAGGATAGCGCAGATGAGATACGCCCGGTTCAAACTATAAAAAGTTAAACGGCGCAATATGCCATAGTAGCCGGCGCAAAACAGCAGCAGGCTGATATTGGCTTTCAGTAAATAAGCAAACAAGGCGGGCATAGCCATAAGGGGTTATTTTTTTTTCTTTTCGATGAGGTTGATAATTTCCTGCAGTTCGTCGGCGCTGATTTTCTTTTCGCGGGCAAAAAAAGTGACCAAGTCTTTATAGGAGCTTTGAAAGTAGTTATTGACAAAGCCGCTCATAAATTTATTTTTGTATTCCGTTTCAGGCAGTGCCGGACTGTAACGGTAAGAGTTGCCGACTTTCTCACTCGTTAAAAAGCCTTTCTTTTCCAGGTTTTTTATAGTAGAAGCGAGGGTGGTATAAGGAGGCTGAGGCTCACTCATGGCATCCAAAAAATCTTTAATAAAACCACCGTTTACCTGCCACACGGCCTGCATGGCTTCTTCTTCCTGCTGTGTTAATTTTTCCATATCTACGATAACTTCGTAAATCTACGAATGTTTCGTAATAGTGCAAATTGTTTTAATATTTTTTAACAGGAATGTTTCTGAATCAGGATTTACAGGGTTTCAGGATTAACAGAATTATCTTTTATACTCAAGACAAGCATTCTGTATACTCTAAAATTCTGTAAATCCTGATCTAGAAATCAACGCAAAAGCCAAACGCGGATACATTTCGTAAGTATAATAACGATGCAAAACATAACTATCTGCTGTTTGTCTCTCACTACTATTAACTTTTGTATCTTATAAATAAATAATCATGCCTTTCAGAACTTCTGTAATTACCGGTGCTACTTCGGGTATTGGTAAAGTAACCGCCCTTGAGCTGGCTAAAAAAGACCATGCCCTGTATTTGCTGGTACGCAATGTGGAGAAAGGGCGGCAACTGCAACAAGATATCACTGCCCAAACCGGTAACCGCAACATTTATGTTGTCCTTTGCGATTTAACTGACATGAAAACGGTGTGTGCCGCAGCAGATGAATTAAAAGGCAAACTGTTTGCTGTTAATACCTTAATCAACAACGCAGGTGGTATCATCCCCAAACGGCAGTTAAGCGCCGACGGCGTGGAGCTGACTTTTGCCCTTAACCATCTCGGACATTTCTTACTCACCAATGCCCTCATGCCCTTGCTCGAGCGTGGTCAGGCACGTATAATCAATATTAGTTCGGCAGCGCATA
This sequence comes from uncultured Mucilaginibacter sp., assembly GCA_964241945.1. Taxonomy (GTDB): domain Bacteria; phylum Bacteroidota; class Bacteroidia; order Sphingobacteriales; family Sphingobacteriaceae; genus Mucilaginibacter. Next base: position 6,723 of record CAXTCH010000118.1, on the reverse strand, counting down.
AGATGGGCAGGCCCATATTTGCCAACCTGCAGTTTGAACAGGATTATGCACCTTTAAAAGTTTACGGACTGGCGAAGCTGTTCAATATTTACTTTACCAAATCATTAACCGAAAAATTCGGGCAAAAGGGAATTACCGCCTATGCAGTTCACCCCGGCGCGGTAAAAACCAATTTTGGCAGTGAGTTTACCGGCTTTTGGGGAGGGCTGATGTTACTGGCCCGGCCGTTTATGATTAGTCCGGAAAAAGGAGCGGAAACTTCCGTTTATTTAGCCTCACAACCACGTATCGACCCAAAATTGAGCGGACAGTATTTTGTAAAAATGCAACCGGCTAAAACCTCATTGGTTGCCGGTAATGTGTCTGCCCGCAATAAACTATGGGATATCAGCGAGGCGCTGGTGCAGGATTACAACTGTTATCCGGTTGCCAACAAGTAATCAGCTGTTATTTGATGTTTTAACATTTAAAATGCTGAAATGTCATTTTAATGTATAATATTTGTATGTTTACCCGTCAGTCTAATTCCTGATACTAATGCTTTTTAATAAAAAACTAATCATTACCGTTGGATTGTTATCCGCTGTAACCTTTGTAGGCTTGACTTCTATGCAGCAACCCCAGCAGCAGGAAGATATGAAAGCCGTGAATTTAAAAGTACTTCCTAAAAATTTAACTCATAAGCAGTTAGATGGTGTGATGGATGAATGGGCACATTCATTGGGAGTACGCTGCAATTTTTGCCATGCCCGTAATGAGCAAACCGGCAAGATGGACTGGGCCAGCGATGCCAAACCCGAAAAGAATATTGCCCGCATGATGTACAAAATGGAGGCAAGCATCAATAAGAAATATTTCGAGTCGAAAAAAGACTCTTTAGGGATGATGGCTGAAACCGGGATAAATTGCTACACCTGTCATAACGGTAAAGCGCACCCCGAAGTGCAGATGCCGCCGGCTCTGCCACATCGCCAGAGCCCTCCTCCGGGAGCTCCGGGCGAACAGCCGGTAGGCGCTCCGCCGCAAGGCACCCCCCCTCCGCCACCATCTAAATAATATCGATATAAAAAAACCGGCTTAAGGCCGGTTTCTTTGTTAAAGAAAGGGATTACATGCGGTTAACGCATCCCATAATTATGAGTACAGGTTTGCAATGATAATGATTCCCTTTCAAGGAGGAGCATTGCAGAGTAGCACTTAAAGTATACTTTGACAAGCGGTACGTTTTTAGTTAGGTTTCCAGGTAAGGGGATACTTGACAGATAATTTGCTGCATATATTGTTGCTTTCTACTCCGGCTTACAAATTCTGCTAACTTTGATATTCTATGCAAAAAATATTGGTGGCCAATCGCGGCGAGATTGCTATACGCATTATGCGCTCAGCTCATGAAATGGGTATAAAAACTGTGGCCGTGTATTCTGACGCCGACCGCAATGCATTACACGTGCGCTATGCAGATGAAGCTGTGCATGTAGGCGAAGCGCCTTCCAGTCAATCGTACCTGGTTATTGAAAATATTATTCAAGCCTGCCGGCAAACCGGCGCTGAGGCGATACACCCGGGCTATGGATTTTTATCAGAAAACGCAGCCTTCGCCCGCGCAGTCCGCGAGGCAGGATTGATATTAATCGGTCCCTCGCCTGAGGCGATGGAAATTATGGGGAACAAGTTGTCGGCCAAAGCGGCCGCTTTAAAGTATAACATTCCTATGGTGCCCGGTACTGAAGAAGCTATTACCAATGTGCCCGAAGCTAAGCGCAGGGCCACCGAGGTGGGTTTCCCTATTCTCATCAAAGCAGCCGCCGGTGGCGGGGGTAAGGGAATGCGCATTGTGGAGCGCCCGGATGATTTTGAAGAGCAGATGCAGCTGGCGGTATCAGAAGCTACCTCTGCTTTTGGCGATGGCTCAGTATTTATCGAGCGTTATGTGTCGTCGCCCCGGCATATTGAAATTCAGGTGCTGGGCGATGCTCATGGCAATATCGTGCACCTGTTTGAGCGCGAATGTTCGGTGCAGCGCCGTCACCAAAAGGTGGTGGAAGAAGCACCTTCATCGGTGCTGACGCCCGAAATACGGGAACGTATGGGCAAAGATGCTGTAAATGTAGCTCGCTCAGTAAATTATACCGGCGCAGGGACGGTTGAGTTTATTTTAGACGAACAGCTCAACTACTATTTTTTGGAAATGAATACCCGCCTGCAGGTAGAACACCCGGTAACCGAATTAATTACCGGTATTGATTTGGTAAAAGAGCAAATCCGAATAGCAAGGGGAGAGGCGCTAAGCTTCAGGCAGGAGGATTTAAGCATACAGGGCCATGCCATTGAGCTGAGGATATATGCCGAAGATCCGGCCAATAATTTTCTGCCTGATATTGGTAAGCTGCAAACTTATATTACGCCCAAAGGTCCGGGTGTGCGGGTGGATGACGGCTTTGAGCAGGGCATGAACATTCCGATTTATTATGACCCGATGATTGCCAAACTGGTTACGTACGGCGATACCCGCGAAGCGGCTATTGAGCGCATGACGAGGGCCATTGAGGAATATCACATTACCGGTATACAAACCACCTTGGGTTTCGGCCGGTTTGTAATGCAGCACCAAGCTTTTGTATCGGGACAGTTTGATACCCATTTTGTGCAAAAGTATTTTAAGCCCGAAGCGCTGCAACAGGAGCATGAGGACGAAGCCATAGTAGCTGCTTTGCTTATGGAAAAGTTATTGAGTGAACGTAAGCAGGGTGCGTTAGTGCCTGTGGCGGATAACAAGGAAAGCAACTGGGTAAGAAACAGGAGGAAGATATAATTCAGATAATATAAACCGTGTTTTTGCGAGGACCGAACCCATTGCATACTATATAGGGCGTATAATACTTCTGTGCGGTTGCTTCATTCCTCGCAATGCCATGAATTGATTAAGGTTATCGAGGCTAAACTAAATATCCTTCCAACTCATCTATAAAAGCCACTTGTGCTGCATTGATTTTTATCCTTGCCGTAGGCAAATCGAACCAGCCGGCCTCATCCACCTCCGGAACGCTCATCCATTTGCCCGATTTATAAGGGTATTCCATCATAAACGTGTTGCTTTGTACAGACACTGCATCTATGTCGCCCTCTACGGCCCAGGCCTGTACTACCTTGCCGCCTTTTTGTTTGATAGGACTTAGCGGCATGAACTCTCCCTGCACTACAGAGCCGGTTTCTTCAGCAAACTCACGCTGGGCAGCAGCTAAGGGTTCCTCTCCGTCCGTATATTCTCCTTTTGGTATAGACCATACACCTGCATCCTTACCTTTAAAATACGGCCCGCCGGGGTGGACGAGGAATACTTCAGTTTGATTATAATGGGTTCGGTATAATAAAATTCCGGCGCTTTGTCGGGGCATACAGGTTATGATTTTAGTATGAAGAAAACTCCGTGTATTTCAATTAGTTTTACCGTTGAATTGAAATACAAATCGGCTTTATGTTTACCGGAATTATTGAAGCCTTAGGCAAAATCACACAGTTGCGCAGCGAGCAGGGGAACTTGCATATCACCGTCGCTTCAAATATCAGCAACGAGTTAAAAATCGATCAGTCAGTAGCGCATAATGGGGTATGTCTTACCGTAGTAGCTTTAGAGGACGGTGAGCATACCGTAACCGCCATCGAAGAAACACTAAATAAAACCAGTTTGGGACAGCTACAGGAAGGCGACCTGCTGAATCTGGAACGCTGCATGCAGATGAATGCCCGCCTGGATGGTCACATTGTACAAGGCCACGTAGATCAAACCGCCGTTTGCACCCGCTTTACTGAACTGGAAGGCAGCTGGGAATATACCTTTGAATATGATGCCGGTACAGGTAACGTGACCGTTGAAAAGGGTTCTATCTGTATAAACGGCATCAGTCTTACGGTAGTCAACTCCGGCGCTAACCATTTCTCGGTAGCTATTATTCCGTACACCTATGAGCATACGAACTTGCAAAGTGTGCGCGAAGGCTCCGTGGTGAACCTGGAGTTTGATATCATCGGGAAGTATGTGGCGCGATTGATGAACAAGTAAATAAATATTATGTCATTGCAAGGAACGAACCCATCGCATACTATACAGAGTGTATATACTTCCGTGCGATGGCTTCGTACCTCGCAATGACATGAATTTTCACCAATAAAAAAAGCCCTGCAACTTAACGCTGCAGGGCTTATAAAAAGGGAGTTTATTTAATGCTTATTTAGCAGAATCGTCAGACTTCTTAGATTTGCGGGCGTCGTTTTCGGCGCCTTCCATCTGCTCTTTCAATTGGGCTAATACGCTTAAGTCACCTAAAGTTGATTTCTCAACCGATTCTTTCACTTTCTTCACCGCGTTGTTAGCAGCTTTTGCTTCTTTCTTGCGGTTTTCAAAGTCCTGAACACGGGCTTCAGCGCGTTGGTCTTCCCAAATACGAGAGTGGGAAATCACAATACGTTTGCTGTCTTTGTTAAATTCAATAATCTTGAATTCAGCAGTATCTTCAGCTTTCAAGCTCTTGCCGTCTTCGCTTACCAGGTGTTTGGTTGGCGCAAAGCCTTCTACACCGTAAGGTAAAGCTACAATAGCACCTTTGTCAGTTACCTTTAACACGGTACCCTGGTGGATAGAGTCAACGGTAAAGATGGTTTCGAAAGTATCCCAAGGGTTTTCTTCCAGTTGCTTGTGACCTAAGCTCAGCTTGCGGTTTTCAACATCCAGTTCCAGTACAACCACGTCTAACTTTTCACCAACTTTAGTGAATTCATTAGGGTGATTAACTTTCTTAGACCATGAAAGGTCAGAGATGTGAATTAAGCCGTCGATGCCGTCTTCCAGTTCAACAAACACACCAAAATTGGTCATGTTCTTAACAGTAGCTAAGTGCTTGGTGCCGATAGCGTACTTTTCTGAAGCATTTTGCCATGGGTCAGGCGTTAATTGCTTAATGCCTAAGCTCATTTTGCGCTCTTCGCGGTCTAAAGTTAAAACAACCGCTTCAACTTCGTCACCAACTTTCAGGAATTCCTGAGGGCTGCGCAGGTTTTGTGACCATGACATTTCTGATACGTGGATCAAACCTTCAACACCAGGGGTGATTTCAAGGAATGCACCGTAATCAGCCACGGTAACAATTTTACCTTTCACTACTGAACCTACTTGAATAGCTTCATCCAGGTTTTGCCAAGGATGCGGGGTCAGTTGCTTTAAGCCCAGGGCGATACGTTTTTTCTCATCATCGAAATCCAGTACAACCACGTTCAGTTTCTGATCCAGTGCAAGTACTTCTCTCGGATTTTCAATACGTCCCCATGAAATGTCGGTAATGTGCAGTAAGCCGTCAACACCACCTAAGTCGATAAATGCACCGAAATCCGTAATGTTTTTAACAGTTCCTTCCAGTACCTGTCCTTTTTCAAGGCGGGCCACAATTTCAATTTTTTGGTTTTCCAAATCGTCTTCAATCAGCACCTTGTGCGATACCACTACGTTCTTAAACTCGTGGTTGATCTTAACAACTTTGAATTCCATGGTTTTGCCCACATAGATATCATAATCGCGGATAGGCTTGATATCAATTTGTGAGCCTGGTAAAAAGGCTTCAACGCCCATTATATCTACTATCAAACCACCTTTGGTTCTGCTCTTCACAAAACCGGTAATGATTTCATCGTTATCTAGTGCGTGGTTAATGCGCTCCCATGATTTCTGAGTTTTAGCACGCTTGCGTGAAAGCACCAGCTGACCGTTAATGTCTTCCTGTGATTCAACAAATACGTCTACCTCATCGCCGATTTTCAGGTCGGGCGTATCACGGAACTCAGACAATGATACCATACCATCAGATTTAAAGCCGATGTTTAATACCACGTCTTTGGCGTTAATGTTAACTACAGTACCGGTAATAATTTCACCCTGATTAATTGAGTTAAACGTAACATCGTACATTTTCTCAAATTTTTCGCGGTCGGTATCGCTGTAGTTGCCAAATTTTTTGTCGTCAGCATCCCAGTCAAAATCATCCCGGTTAGCTGCGATTTTTGATTTGATCTCATCGATTGAGATTGAATCAGCCTCTGATTCAATGTCTTCTTTGCGGTTGGCTACCGTTGCGGTACCATACTCCGCTTGTTTAGCCTGTAACTCTTTTTCTGCTTCTTGTTTTTTTGCCATTAAATAAATTTTCTCCTTTTTTCCAATACAATTGGAAGCGCAAAGGTACGGATATATTTTAAGTTCAAAAAATTATTTTAAATGTTAAAGGCTGATAATGAAAGCTTTTGTTATACTAACAGCAATGTGACAATGGCATGCAGGCAGATTATATGAACTTTGCCTGCACTATCGTTAGTAAATAATAACACTATGGCCCAATTAGCCGACACTTTCAGGTCGCTCAAATATCCCAACTTCCGCTTATATTTTATTGGTCAGTCGCTTTCGCTTATTGGTACCTGGATGGAGCGCATATCTGTTAACTGGCTGGTATACAGTCTTACACATTCAGCTTTAATGCTGGGGGTAGTCAATCTGGTAGGGCAGATACCCACATTGATTTTGTCGCCTTACGGCGGCGCTATATCCGACCGGCACAACCGTTATAAGGTGCTGCTGACTACGCAGATCAGCGCTATGGTGCAGGCTACATTGATGACAGTGTTGGTATTTACCAAGACTTACCACATTCCTTCCATCATTTTTCTGAGCGCTATTTT
>CAXTCH010000117.1:2433-9019 GCA_964241945.1 uncultured Mucilaginibacter sp. | reverse complement strand
TCAGCTGATTAGGCAATTGTACGGTAGGGCGGGTAGGTTCCAGCAACTGGCCTACGTTGCCAATGCGCGGGTCAATGTATTTCAGGTTGCCGTTACCCGCATTATCCGCTCCGGCGGTTTGGGCATAGGTGTAAAATGAGCAGGCCGTACAAAGGCCGATCAGGGAGGACAGAAATTTGGTCATACGTATTGGAGCCACTTAAGCAAGGCAGCTATAGCTGCAAAGTAAATGATTTTGGTGATGCAACAAATGCCTCTTTTTAACTAAGAAGGCGGAAGCTATAGCCTAACTTACTTACATAGTTTTATACAGCTTTTGCAGGTAGTCATAATCATATTTACAACTCTCTAAAGCGGTATGCGGATATTCTTCCTGCTCTACAAAATAATGCTGTAAGCCCGATTTGCCGGCAGCTTTGAACAGCGCGGCTATATCAATATCCCCTTTACCCAGCTCCGGGCTTTCCTTAGTCGCCTTCTTGATATCTTTCAGATGCCATAAGGGGAAGCGGCCGGGATATTTGTTAAAGTAATAAAAGGGATCAGCGCCGGCAGCCACTACCCAGCCAATGTCCATTTCCATTTTTACCAGTTTGGCGTCAGTACGCTCCACCAAAATATCATACAATACCTGGTCGCCAACTTTGTCAAACTCGGTAATATGGTTATGGTAGCCAAAGGTGATGTTGGCTTTCTGGCAGGCTTCGGCAGCCTTGTTGAAAATCTCGGCGCTGCGCTGGTAATTCTCAACGGTTTGCCCTTCGGCAGGTAATACCGAGACTACGAGGTAAGGCTGACCGGCTTCGGCGGCCTCATCTACCGAGCGCTGCCAATCTTTGTCAATCTGCACGTGACCGCTGATTAAGCGCATGCCGTTATCGCGCGTAACGGCTTTGATTTGCTTCGGCGTTAGTCCGTAATAATTGCCCTTTTCACTTTTGGCCGATTCCAGCTCCTGGTAGCCAATTTTGGCCAGCGCTTTTAAGGTACCAACTGCGTTCTCCAGCATCTCTTTGCGAAGGGTATACAGTTGCAACCCGACCTTGTAAGATGGCGGGGCCATAGCTTTCGCTAAAGCAGGCAATAAAAATGAGCTGGCAGCCAAAGCGCCAGAGGCTTTCAGGAATTCGCGGCGTGTGTTCATGAAGATAAGTTTAGCAGAATATGGGTTAGTTGGTACTCAAATCTACTAATAAAATATAGTATACCCCATGTGTTTTAATAAGTATATGTACAACGTTTCAGCAAAAAGGAATAAACGGGGGATGCTTTGCTAAGAAACTGTTCTGCTGTTGCAGGTGTTGCATGCAACGCGCGCCACACACGCAACACCTGCAACGCTATGCAACACCCTGCAACACTTTGCAACAGGTGAAACATCAGGCAACACCCTGAATCTGTAGTAAACCGGAAAACAAAAATTACGGTGCAGTGGGTGTCAGCGGTTGTGCTGAAACCACGCTATCTACTACAAATACGCTTACGCCGCGCCAGGGGAGGGTATGGAAATATTCTTTATAATGCAGTTCCAGATAAGCGCCGGCATTTTGATTCAGCTTTTCGGCCACCTTGGGGTCAGATACTGAAAATTGAAATTCGTTGGATTGTATACTGGTGCCCTGTACCGGCGCTTTAAAGCCGGTCTGTATCAGTTTACCTTCGTAAGTTTTAAACAGGTAACCTTTGTGCACAAAGTAATTCATAGTACCGGCTTTGGTACCATCGCCAAATACAAAGTAATAGCGGTAGTAGATAATGCCTGCCAAGGCTAAAACAATGATAAGGATGATAATGGAGACAATGCGCTTGCTCATAAGTACTATTTAGGGCTATAACATTGTGCAGGCTGAATTGTGAGAACATTTAAACAGTTTAATTGCCTGAATTCATTTCTGTCATCCGATAGGGCATTCGTCCACTGTTCCGAATTTCAATTTGATAAAACTTTTGTTGCACGGAAATTTATCAGGATCAAGATATCACTTCAAATTTCGTCCCACCGGTAAATGGACAATGTATAATTCGTTATTCATTTCAAGAATAATCAAAACCTGCGGATTAACTAAATGTTAAAGTATTCAATTTATAGAAAATAACAATTGTCAATATTTAAATAACCACTTATTTATGGGACCATTAAAAACGAAGGGATATGGTGCATCCGGGTCAATTTTGAACAGCTTAAAATTGATGGAATTTGACCGTATACCGCCTAAAGAGGACGAAGTATTAATTGATATACTCTATTGCGGCGTATGTCACTCCGATTTGCACCAAGTAAAAAACGACTGGGGTAACAGTTTATACCCCTGTGTGCCGGGCCACGAAATTGTGGGCAAGGTAGTAGAGGCCGGCAGCGGCGTTACCAAATACAAGGCGGGCGATGTGGTAGGCGTAGGCTGTATGATTGATTCCTGCGGGGTATGCCCATCCTGCCAGGGCGGCGACGAGCAATACTGCGAAGGCCCGGTAAGCTGGACGGCTACCTACAATGGTTATATGAAACCCGACGGCAGCGGCTATAATACTTATGGCGGCTATTCGGAACAAATTACGGTAAAAGAATCTTTTGTGCTGAAAATTCCGGATGCGTTGGATATCAAATCGGCAGCGCCGATATTATGTGCCGGGGTAACCACCTTTTCTCCGTTAAAGCACTGGGATATAAAGCAGGGCAGTAAGGTAGGTGTAGCCGGCTTAGGCGGCCTGGGCCACATGGCGGTGCAGATTGCTAAAGCTATGGGTGCCGAAGTAACGGTACTTACCCTGGATAAAGAAAAACTCGCCGATGCCGAGCGTTTTGGTGCGCATGAAGTAATATTGGCGGATGATAAAGAAGCAATGGCCAAGCATGAACTGTCGCTGGATTTTATCCTGGTGACTATTCCTGATGAATTTGAAGTCAATACCTATGTCAACCTGCTGAAACGCGATGGGGTGCTGACTACGGTTGGCTTGTTAGGCCCTTATAAAAAAGCGCTGAATAATATGCCGATGGCTATGCACCGCCGCTCGGTAGCCGGCTCCCTTATCGGCAGCATTGCCGAAACCCAGGAGGTGCTTGATTTTTGCGCCGAGCACAACATTGCCCCTCAGGTAGAAATGATTAAAATACAAGACATCAATGATGCCTTTGACAAAATGCTGGATAAAGAGGTACATTACCGCTTTGTGATTGACATGCAATCATTAAAAGAGGAAAAGGTAAGTTAAGATATAATCTGACACGTCATTGCAAAGTAAAGCTATCCTGAACTGCACAGAGCGAACTTTTATATCGGCTCAGTAAGTTGAGGATTGCTTCGTACCTCGCAATGACGTATTGAAAGAGATCGTTACTTCATTTTTATATATTTTTCAATAATTTCCCGGTCAATGTTGGCGCCTTCTACTTTTTCGAGGCCGCGCTGTATCAGCGTATCGTTTTGCAGCGTCACCGTAAATTTAAACGATTTGCCTTCCCAGTTTTTATCATTATAAAAATCAAGGTGCTCGGTGTACTGGTCGCCCGATAATTCGTAGCGGCCGCCGCCGGCATCAAACGCGCTGGCCTTGCTGGTATCACCGTGCAGGGGATGCTTCACAAACGCAAAATGATTATCATTAATAATTTTAATCATTTCCTGCGATTTGGTATAATCGGTTACAGCACTTACCCCTTTGGTAATGGTAGTGCCTGAGATAAGCTTCCAGGTACCGTTGAGGGATAGGTTTCCGGTGCTTTGACCGGATGGATGGCCGGAGCAGGCCGTTAAAAAGACCGTTGCTGTGGTTAGGATGGATAAGAGGTTAGTTTTCATAAAAGTAAATATAGATAAATCACTTATTATTAGATGCTTTGCCCGGTTAAAAGCACAAAAAAGCCCGCAATGGGGATTGCAGGCGTTCAAACATCCAAAAGGGTTTAATCTATATTAAGCAGCTACACTTTTCCTGATCTCTGCTTTCTTGGCCGAAAGCAGTTTGATAAACTGATCGTTATTGTGCAAACCGGCGTTGTTTTTATGAATGAGGTACAAGGCAGCTACATCCTGCGCCTGGGCAATAGCCAGCCGGGTTTCGCCTGGAATAGCCGGATCGGGCACTGCGGCAGCTACATCCGCATTTTTGGCCGATTTGCGCCTGGCCGGTTGTGCGGGTACTGCGGCTATCACTTGTTCTTTAATTAAAGGCTGCGCAGCTACCGTTTCTTTAACTGCAGGTTGTTCATCTGCCGGCGGTTGCACTGCGGGCTGATCTTTAACTACCTGCATTTTGCTGGCTGATTTTTCGGTGTGTTCTACAATAGTTGCTTCTATATCAATAAAGCCCATGTCTTCCACATCCTGGGTGAAAAATTCGGATGCGTTGGTGGCCAGTAATATAGCGCCTACAAAAGCACGTTTCTGCGCCATCTTCTGCATGGTGTTCTGTAAGCCTACCAGATCGGGATTTTCGGTACGTTCTACCCAAATCCAGCCGGCGCTGCTTTTGCGGAATTTACCGTTTCCTTCGGCTTTTAAACGGTCCTGCTCTGCCTGCGAGGGTTTAGCTTTTTCCATCCAGATATAGCGGTACTTGGGTTCATAGCTGTTTACGCTGCCTTCGCACTGGGTAATAATGCGGCCGTCTTTGGTTTTAACGGTGGCTTTATACGTATAGGCAACAAACTTAGTCTTTAAATCCAGCACCTTGTCAGTACATTCAAACTCTGCCGAAAGGGCAAATAAATTCATCAGCTTTTCGGCGCCGGGTTTCAGCAGCGTAGGCTTTTGTACACCGGGCACCACGCCATAATCCTGATCCTTTACCAACACTTCTTTGGTAAATGCAATCAACGCATTGCGCATCTGCGCCATGTGGGTAATCGAGGTTTGCATCTCGTCACTAATCATGCTCAATTCTAACGTTTCCATCTCTTCGGCTCTTGTGTTTTTTTTGTTCTTGTATCTAATCGTATCGGCTTGCATATCTACTCTATATCAAATTAAATGCCCCGTTGAAATAGTGGTCATTTAGGCATAAATTTCGTTAAAAGAAAGTGCAATTATGTCATGCTAAAATACTCATTTAAAATACACTATCTTAAACGAATGATTTCCTTTCAAGGTTATAAATTTAGCTAAAAATATTAGTATTATAAAATTTATTTTAATATTTATTTATACTTGTTTGGCCGAGGCATATTAATAATTGCTGGTTAATTGACTTGCTTTTTGGAGTAATTAGAAATGGGCGTGATCAGGCATCATTTTTACCTTGATAATTTACACTTTGTATCGATGGAAATTCATCAGATAATTAACCTCTGTTTTAATTATAAATAAACTTTGGCCTGTTTAATTTTATTGTAAAACTAATATAGCCGGAGAACTATTATTGGGTAAGTTTGTCAATAATTTTCGTGGGCTGCTCACCGGCCCCTGCAACTGCCTTTATAGAGTTAGCTACATGATAAAAACTGTTTTTGTAACCAGTACCGAGCCCAACAGCGGCAAATCCATCGTATCATTAGGATTGATTAATATGCTGGTGGGTAAGGCACAAAAAATCGGCTTTTATAAACCCATCATCAGCCGCAAAACACCCGGTCAGCAGGACGACCACATACAAACAGTGCTAAAATATTTTGACCTGCCGGTGAGTTATGAAGATACCTATGCCTTCAGCTGGCCCGAAGCCATGCACCGCATGGAAACCGAAAGTCAGGGCGAAATGATTGATACCATCATCCACAAATACAAGCAGCTGGAAGGGCAGTATGATTTCACCGTGATTGAGGGCAGTGATTATGAAGGCGAAGGCACTGCTTTTGAATTTGAGGTCAACGTATCTATCGCCAAAAACTTGGGCGCACCGGCTATCATCGTCATCCCCGGCGAGGGCAAAACTACCGCCCAGGTGGTGAACGCGGCGCTAACCGTAGTTCGCAATTTCGCAGCGCGGGAAATACAGGTACTGGCCCTGATTGTAAATAAAATAGACGCGGCGCAGACTAAAGATGTTTCAGAACTGCTGAAAGAGCAGTTGCCGCAGGAAATTACGGTAAATATTATCCCGGCCGAAAAAGGTTTGCATGCGCCCACCATGCAGGAGATACTGGATACCCTGCAGGGCAAACTGTTATTTGGCCGGGAGCGGTTGAATAACCAGGTAGATAATTTTGTAACCGGTGCTATGCAGGTGCCCAATTTCCTGAATTTTTTGAACGATAATGTGCTGATTGTAACCCCCGGCGACCGCGGCGATATTATTATTGCGGCTTTACAGGCCAACCTGTCGACCAGTTATCCGCAGGTAGCCGGTATTGTGCTCACCGCCGGCAGTGAGCCCGAAGCGCCTATCATCCGGCTGATTGAAGGTTTGCAGACGGTGGTACCCATTATCGCGGTACAAACGGGCACCTTTCAAACCACCACCAACATCGGCGCCATCCGTTCGCGCATTACGCCCGATAACACCAAGAAGATACAGCTGGCCATTGATACGTTTAATAAATACGTGGATGTAAAAACGCTGGATCAGCATATTGTTACCTTTAAGGCTGGCAGTGGCATTACGCCCCGTATGTTCCAGTACCAGATTACCAACTGGGCCAAAAGCCAGC
>CAXTCH010000117.1:0-2333 GCA_964241945.1 uncultured Mucilaginibacter sp. | reverse complement strand
GGCATTACGCCCCGTATGTTCCAGTACCAGATTACCAACTGGGCCAAAAGCCAGCGTAAGCATATTGTACTGCCCGAGGGGAACGATGAGCGCATCCTGAAAGCAGCGGCGCGATTGGTAGCCCAGGACATTGTGGAGCTTACGGTGCTGGGCAACCCCGAAGATATTGCCGCCAACATAAAGCGCATAGGCCTGGAGCTGGATTTAAGTAAAATCCACATCGTTAACCCGGCCGATTCGGACCGGTACAACGACTATGTAAATACGCTTTATGAACTTCGCAAAAATAAAAACGTGAACCTGGAAATGGCGCGTGATATGATGACCGACGTATCGTACTTCGGTACCATGATGGTATATAAAGGCCATGCGGATGGCATGGTATCAGGCGCGGTGCATACCACACAGCATACCATCCGGCCGGCTTTGCAGTTTATCAAAACCAAGCCCGGTATTTCGGTGGTATCGTCGGTGTTCTTTATGTGCCTGCCCGACCGGGTGTCGGTTTTCGGCGATTGTGCCGTGAACCCGAACCCAACAGCCGAGCAGCTGGCCGAGATTGCCATTTCTTCGGCCGAGAGTAGTCAGCGTTTTGGCATTGAGCCACGGGTGGCCATGCTGTCGTATTCCTCAGGTACTTCTGGTGAGGGTGAAGACGTAGAAAAGGTGCGCCGTGCTACCGAACTGGTAAAGGCCAAGCGCCCCGATTTAAAGGTAGAAGGCCCGATTCAGTATGATGCCGCCGTTGACCCCGTAGTGGGCCGCAGTAAATTGCCGGGCTCGGAAGTTGCCGGACAAGCCAGTGTATTGATTTTTCCTGACCTGAATACCGGTAACAATACCTACAAAGCCGTACAACGCGAAACCGGCGCGCTGGCCATCGGTCCGATGCTGCAAGGCCTCAACAAACCGGTAAACGACTTAAGCCGCGGCTGCACCGTAGACGATATTTTTAACACGGTAATTATTACCGCCATACAGGGGCAGGAATAAATTTGGTTCATGGGGCATAGTTGATGGTGCGTAGGTAGTAGGGCTGGTTGCTTTACTGCCTATAGCTAAAACTTTATATCGCTATGAACCATGATCCATCAACCATGAACTAAACATATGAACATCTTCGTTATCAACTCGGGCAGCAGCTCTATTAAGTATCAATTGTTCCGGATGCCAGATACCCAGCCCGTATGCAGCGGACTGATTGAGCGCATCGGTATGGTAGATGCGGTGATTACCCATAAAGGTTATGGGCCTGCTGGTGCCGAGCTGGTTAAAAAGCTGACTTTGCCCATTGCCAACCACTATAAGGGTATCAACTACGTGGTGGATTTGCTGACCGATGCTGAAATCGGTGTTATCAGTAACCCGAATGATATTAAGGTAGTAGGGCACCGCATTGTGCACGGGAGCGACAAGTTCGCGCATCCTACGGTGATTACGACAGAGGTGAAGTCGGAAATAAAACGTCTGTATGCACTGGCGCCGCTGCATAATCCGCCGAGTTATTTGGGTATCGAAGTAGCAGAAAGCATTTTTAGCAGCGCTGTGCAGGTAGCGGTGTTTGATACTGCCTTTCATCAAACTTTGCCGCCCAAGGCCTATCGCTTTGCGCTGCCTAATTCACTGTATAATGAGCATCATATCCGGGTATATGGCTTTCATGGCACCAGTCACCAGTACGTAACCCGGCAGGCGGCAGGATATTTGGGAAATCCCGAAGCAAAACTCATCAGCGTACACCTGGGCAACGGCTGCAGCATGGCTGCGGTGGATGGCGGCGTATGCAAAGATACCAGCATGGGCTTAGGCCCGCTGGCGGGTTTGGTGATGGGCACTCGTTCGGGCGATGTAGACCCCTCGGTTCTGTTTTACATGATTAACCAACTGGGCTTTACGCCCGAACAGGTAACCGAGGTGCTGAACAAGCAGAGTGGCATGCTGGGCCTAACCGGCTTTAGTGACATGCGTGATGTAACCGCCGCCATGGAGCAAGGCGACCCCAATGCGGTGTTGGGCTATGATTTGTACACCTATCGCATTAAAAAATACATCGGCGCTTACACGGCAGTTTTAAACGGATTAGATGCTTTGGTGTTTACTGCCGGCGTAGGTGAAAATGACCCGATTACCCGTAGCCTGGCCTGCGCAGGCTTGAACTATTTAGGTATTGAACTGGATGAGGAAGCGAATCAGCTCCGTGCTAAAGGCATCCGTGAAATTCAGTCAGCTAATTCTAAAGTGAAAATACTGATTGTGCCGACCAATGAGGAATTGGAGATTGCCAATTTGTGTTATGAGCTGGTAAACGAGTAATTAATGGTTCAAAGCACTAA
>CAXTCH010000116.1:0-9096 GCA_964241945.1 uncultured Mucilaginibacter sp. | reverse complement strand
GCTCAGCAGGGCTTTCTTGTTAATATGTTTTTTACTAATTGAATTAATCGACCATATTAAACTTCTTACAACGCTCCCCCTTTAATTTCTTCTACCACGCCCGGATCCAGCAATGTTGAAATATCACCTAAATTAGATGTATCCCCTTCGGCCACCTTGCGCAAAATACGGCGCATGATTTTACCCGAGCGGGTTTTAGGCAATCCGCTTACAAACTGAATTTTATCCGGCTTGGCAATCGGCCCGATAATGCGCGATACGGTAGCAATAATGTCTTTACGGGTGGTTTCCTCATTATTATCACGGGTCGGGCTCACTACAAAGGCATAAACGCCTTGGCCCTTAATGTCATGCGGATAGCCCACCACAGCCGATTCCACTACGCTCGAATGCATGTTAATGGCATTTTCCACCTCAGCTGTACCAATTCGGTGGCCCGATACATTCAGCACATCATCTACCCGGCCGGTGATACGGTAATAGCCGTCTTCGTCGCGCAAGGCGCCGTCGCCGGTAAAATACATGCCCTTATACGTCGAAAAATAGGTATCCTTAAAACGTTTATGATCGCCGTAGGTTGTGCGCAATATACCCGGCCACGGGAATTTGATGCATAAGTTACCGCTCACATTATTACCTTCGATTTCCTTTCCGCTTTCATCTACCAGTACCGGCTGTACACCCGGCAGCGGCAGAGAGGCAAAAGCCGGCTTTAAAGGGGTTACATTGGCAATGGGCGATATCATGAAACCACCAGTTTCAGTTTGCCACCACGTATCTACAATCGGGCAGTTGTTATGCCCGATGTTGTTATCAAACCAGTGCCAGGCTTCCTCATTTAACGGTTCGCCTACGGAACCCAGTTTGGTGAGTGAGCTCAGATCTTTATCTTTTACCAAATCGGTACCAAAACCCATCAAAGAACGTATGGCTGTTGGTGCGGTATATAAAATGTTCACTTTGTATTC
Organism: uncultured Mucilaginibacter sp.; assembly: GCA_964241945.1. Taxonomy (GTDB): domain Bacteria; phylum Bacteroidota; class Bacteroidia; order Sphingobacteriales; family Sphingobacteriaceae; genus Mucilaginibacter. The sequence continues at coordinate 8,128 of CAXTCH010000116.1, read as the reverse complement.
TTCTACAATGTCCCACAACCGGCCTGCATCGGGCCAGGTAGGTACGCCTTCGAACATTAGCGTAGTAGCACCTTGTGAAAGCGGTCCGTATACAATATACGAGTGACCGGTAATCCAGCCAATATCCGCCGTACAGAAATACACCTCGCCGGTATTATACTGAAAGGCATTCGCGAAGGTGTAACCTGCATATACCATATAACCGCCACAGGTATGCACTACCCCTTTCGGCTTACCGGTGGAGCCGGAAGTATACAGGATGAACAGCAAGTCCTCGGCATCCATAATTTCCACCGGGCATTCTTTGTTACCTTGGGTTTCTACCTTTTTAATTTCATCCTCCCACCATACATCGCGACCTTTAATCATGCTCACAGCGGTATGGCTTCGGGTAAGCACAATTACTTTTTTCACCGAAGGGCATTGCACCAGTGCATCATCAATTACCGATTTTAACGGAATATCTTTAGCGCCCCTGAAACCGCCATCAGCCGTAATCACGATATTACACTGCGCATCCTGAATACGATCGGCAATGGATTGGGCCGAAAAGCCGCCGAATACCACGGAGTGCACCAGGCCGATGCGGGCACAGGCCAGCACGGCAATAGCCAGTTCGGGTACCATGGGCATATAAATACAAATCCGGTCGCCTTTTTGAGCGCCGTTGTTTTTAAGCACATGGGCAAACTGGCACACTTTATCGTGCAGTTGCTTGTAGGTGAGTATGCGGTGATCTTCGGTAGGATCATTGGGTTCCCAGATGATGGCCGGCTTGTCGCCCAAAGTTTCGAGGTGCCGGTCGAGGCAATTGCCGGTGATGTTCAGTTTAGCGCCCTGAAACCATTTGATGTTAGGCTCGTTGAAGTCCCATTCCAGCACCTTGTCCCATTTTTTGTGCCAGGTAAACTCATTGGCGATACTTTCCCAAAACTGTTCGGGTTGTTCTATGCTTTGCTGATATACCTTCTGGTATTCGTCAAACGAAGTGATCTTCATAATAGGTGATATAATGGTGGGCGTAAAATAATAAATTTACCCATAACGGCTTATAAAAAACTGAATCATTATACCTGTTATCACCTCTCCCTGTAATAGGGTGTAAACCTGTTTATCGCTGCTGCCAAGTTTTGTAAAAAATATTTGCTGTGCTCTTGAATTATTAAGTTATTTTTCTGATATTTGCACACTCTTTTTGAAAAGAGCATTCAATTAAATAACAGTCGTCATGTCAAGAATTTGTGATTTAACAGGAAAAAGCGCAATGAATGGCCACAACGTTTCTAACTCAAACGTAAAGACCAAGCGCAAATTTTATCCTAACTTAAAGCTCAAGAAGTTTTATATACCGGAAGAAGACAAATGGATTACCCTGAAGGTATCAACTTCGGCTATTAAAACCATTAACAAAAATGGTATTACTGCCTGCATTAATAAATTTGTAAAGCAAGGATACATTTAATAGAGTTAGTATACGGATAGCGATAAGTTACGCAGCGTTGTGAAACGCCGATAACTCACAATTCAAGCTGACTACTCAAAATATAAAAGCATTATGGCAAAAAAAGGTAACAGAGTTCAGGTAATTTTAGAATGCACTGAGCATAAAGAGAGCGGTATGCCGGGCATGTCTCGCTATATTACCACCAAGAACAAGAAAAATACCACTGAAAGATTAGAGTTAAAAAAATTCAACCCGGTATTGCGTAAAGTAACCGTTCATAAAGAAATTAAATAATTTGGTTATTCGTTGATCTGGTTGTTTGAGTAAGCAGTTGTTTAGCTTATTTCATTCATCCGTTAACTCCATAACTTAAAACTAAAAAGACATGGCAAAGAAAGTAGTTGCAACCCTGAAAACCGGTAAAGGTAAAGAGTATTCAAAGGTGGTTACTATGGTGAAGTCACCTAAAACCGGCGCTTACTCATTCAAAGAAGTTATCGTGCACAACGATCACGTAAAGGATGCCGTTAACGGCAAAGCTTAATCAAGCACCTTTTTAACTTATTAAAGCCGTCTTGTACCTATACGAGAGGGCTTTTTTTGTAGATGCGCAGACTGATATGCAAATGTGCAAATAACCTCTTTTAATAGATGATAAATAGCATATGCACATATGTATTCATCTATTCGCACATCTGCACATCCGCAAATGACCTTAAGATTAAACAGTTAAGCAATATAATTTGCACTTTTGTATATCTCCACCTCTGTACATCTAAACAATGGGATTATTTGATTTTTTTAAAAAGAAGGAAAGCACCCCACAGCAGCAAGAAGCGCTGGACACCGGCTTGGAAAAAACCAAAGACAACTTTTTTTCAAAAATAACCAAAGCCATTGCCGGTAAATCAACGGTAGATGACGATGTACTGGATGACCTGGAAGAAATACTGGTGACCTCGGACGTAGGGGTAAGCACAACGCTTAAAATCATCGACCGTATACAGGGCCGTGTAGCCCGAGACAAGTATGTGAGCACCAGTGAACTGAATACCCTGCTGCGCGACGAGATACAGCAGCTATTAGCCGAAAACAACAGCAACGATTTTAACAACTTTGAATACGGCAACCACAAGCCTTATGTAATAATGGTGGTGGGTGTTAACGGGGTGGGTAAAACTACTACTATTGGCAAACTCGCCCATCAGTTAAAACAGGCCGGCAACAAGGTGGTATTAGGCGCTGCTGATACTTTCCGCGCAGCAGCTGTTGATCAGATTCAGCTTTGGGGCAAGCGCGTGGATGTTCGGGTAGTGGCTCAGCCCATGGGTTCAGACCCAGCCTCGGTAGCTTTTGACACCCTGCGCTCTGCTGTAGCCAATGGTGAGGATGTGGCTATTATTGATACCGCCGGCCGCCTGCACAATAAAGTGGGGCTTATGAACGAGCTGACGAAAATTAAAAACGTAATGCAAAAGGTGGTGCCCGGCGCTCCGCATGAGATATTGCTGGTATTGGATGCCTCCACCGGGCAAAACGCTATAGAACAGTGCAAGCAGTTTACCCAAGCCACTGATGTTAACGCCCTGGCCTTAACCAAACTGGATGGTACTGCCAAAGGCGGCGTAGTAATTGGTATTTCTGACCAATTTAAAATCCCGGTAAAATACATCGGCGTAGGCGAAGGCATGAACGACCTGCAGTTGTTTGACCGGAAAGAATTTGTAGATAGTTTGTTTAAAAAATAAAGGTTATCGTCATTACAAAGTACAAACCCATTCTCGACTTATAGAGAAGGGGTTTGTACTTTATAATGACAAATGTGTGAGATGATATGAGGACGAAAGAACTAATCAAGCCCTTAATGGTGCAACCTAAAAAGCCGCGTGTAAACGTAGTAACTTTGGGCTGTTCCAAAAATATTTATGATTCTGAAGTACTGATGGGTCAGCTCAAAGGCAATCAGTTCGATGTAGTTCATGAAGCTGAAAAAGTTAACAGCAATGATATTGTGGTGATCAATACCTGCGGCTTTATTGATAACGCCAAGCAGGAATCCATCGATACCATTCTGCAATACAGCGAACTGAAAGAACAGGGTAAAGTAGGCAAAGTAATTGTAACCGGCTGCCTGTCTGAGCGCTACAAACCTGAGTTGCAGGCCGAAATACCTAATATCGATGCTTACTTTGGTACCAATGAGTTGCAGGGTGTACTGCAATCCATAGGCGCTAATTATAAATATGAATTACTGGGTGAGCGCTTGCTTACCACGCCTGCTCATTTCGCTTACTTCAAAATTGCCGAAGGTTGTAACCGCCCCTGCTCTTTCTGTGCTATTCCGCTGATGCGCGGTAAGCATGTAAGCAAAAGTATAGAAGACTTGGTAACCGAAGCCAAAACACTGGTTAAAAACGGTACCAAGGAACTGATTTTAATTGCGCAGGACCTTACCTATTACGGCCTTGACCTTTACGGTAAACGCAATCTTGATGAATTGCTGCGCCGCCTAAGCGATGTAAATGGGGTGGAGTGGATTCGTTTGCAATATGCTTACCCATCTGGTTTCCCGATGGAGATACTGGATGCCATGAACGAGCGTGAGAACATTTGCAATTACCTGGATATGCCGCTGCAGCATATTACCGATAACATGCTAAAATCTATGCGCCGGGGCATCACCAAGCAAAAAACTACTGATTTGGTAAACGCCATACGCGATAGAGTACCTAACATTGCCTTGCGCACCACGCTGATTACCGGCTATCCGGGCGAAACCCAGCAGGACTTTGAGGAAATGCAGCAATGGGTAGCCGAAACCCGCTTTGACCGCTTGGGCTGCTTTACCTATTCGCACGAGGAAAAAACCCATGCTTATTCGCTGATTGATGATGTGCCTGAAGAAATAAAGCAGGAACGCGCCGACGCTATTATGGAAATCCAGCAAGGCATTTCATTTGAAAAAAATCAGGAAAAAGTAGGAAAGACTTATAAAGTATTGATTGACAAGGTAGATAACGGCTATTTTGTAGGCCGCACTGAATTTGACTCGCCCGAGGTGGATAATGAGGTACTGATTGATGCCACACAACAATACGCTACCATAGGTGGCTTTGTGAATGTACGCGTAGATTATGCCGAAGACTTCGATTTGTACGGGCAAATTATAAAGGGCTGATAAGTAACAGATAAATTTTAATTTCGTATCAGGAGTGAAAGCGCCGGTGTTTATGTAATGGGTTTATAGCACCCCAATACAAATCAGCAATTTTGTGAAGCTCCTGATGCAAACATATAAACATCCGAAATACATTCCTGAATTAGAGGGATTAAGAGGTCTCGCTGCTTTGTCGGTGGCATTGGCCCATCATTTTGGCACTTTCTGCATCGGAAACAACCGTGCTTACTGGTTAACACCTTTTTTGTCCGAACCAGCCGGCGGAAAGGTATTTACCCTTATCACCTGTATATTTAGTCCCGGGTTAGCCGTGGTTTTATTTTTTATTTTAAGCGGGTTTGTACTGGCTAAATCCGTTCACAGTTTACCAACTATAAATGCGGAAAATATTGCCGCTTTTTATATAAAACGCCTGTTCAGAATCTTCCCGGTTCATATCGTTTGCCTGGTTATATTTACCTGTTTGCTTCTTGCTTTTCCGGTCCAGCCGCATAACAGTTACTCAGATTTTTACTATACAGCGTTCCCCGGCAACATCAGTTTAAAAGAATTCATCAAAAACCTGCTCCTGCATAATGCCACCCTGAACACTGTCATCTGGACGTTACCGATCGAAGTTGTCGGATCATTATTTGTTCCGGTTTTTTGCATCATCAACACCCGACTTAACGACACTTCCAAATTGCTGCTGCTATTGCTGCTGGTCCTCGCTGGAGGCCTTTATGTGGAGCACAATTCTATCAAATATCTGTTCTGTTTTTATTTAGGAACCATTTTGCCCTATTTCTATTCCAGTATTTCCGGAAAATGGTCAGGTTACATTTTTGTTTCGGGACTGTTATTTTCATCTGTGATTACTTTCCTGCAAACTTCCTATTCTGTAAGTTACGCACTGGACATCTTCAGAGCGTTATCCGGCATTTTAATCATTGTGCCTTTGGTATTGCATCAAAGCAACCGGTTGAAAGCAGTATTTAGCAGCAGGCCGGTAATGCGCTTGGGTGCTACCTCCTACAGCTTTTACTTAATCCATTTAAGTGTATTGTACCTATTTGCTAAATTGCCATGGCTGCTGCAACTGGCTGATACAAGCGGTTCCTGGAGTGCTACTCTTCTTCTCCTACTTTCTATTCCCACTTCCTATCTGGTCAGCAAGGCGCTTTATCAGTATGTTGAGGTGGTTTTTATTCAAACGGGTAAAAAGGTGGCAGCCAGTGTCATTAAACAACTAAGCTTGATGAAACCGGCTGTTAACAATTAGAATATAGCAAGTATTAAGGTAACTAAATTTACGCTGAACACCTTTTTTGAGCAGACGCCTTTATAATATTCGCCTTTATATTATCTGTCCTAACTGGATGGCTCTATAAACAAATTGTAAAATAAGCTTCGTTATAGTGTACATTTAACAGATTGCTGCTACTTTTGATTGACATGGAAGCAACCTGTATCAGCTATAAAGAAACCGGCTATTTTTCGTCTACCGTAACCGATTACCTGGACGATGCGCCTGAACTTCGCTCTTTTTATAGCTACCGGCCTACCCTGAAAGGCTTTGCAGAATTGCTGGAACAAAAACAGGTGGCTGCCAACCGCGAGGTGCTCGCTGAAGTGCTTCTTCAACAATATTTTAAGCAAGATTCCCCTTCCCTGCCTTATGCAGATGTTGTTAAAGCTAATATTGAACTATTGCGACAGGGAAATACCTTTACGGTAACCACCGGGCATCAACTCAATATTTTCACAGGGCCGCTGTACTTTATTTATAAAATTGTAACAGCCATTAAATTAACCCGGCAGTTAAAGGAAGCTTTCCCGGATAAAAATTTTGTACCGGTGTATTGGATGGCTTCTGAAGATCATGATTTTGCCGAAATTAACTATACCAACATCGGCGGTAAAAAAGTGCACTGGTGGTATGAGGCTTCGGGCGCTACCGGCCGTATCAACCCCGACACCATGCGCCAGGCTATCAATCAGTACAAAGGCGTTCTGGGCATCGGCGGTCATTCAGCTGAGGTTGCTGAGATGGTGGAAACTGCCTATACCAAATTCGACAAGCTTGCTGATGCTACGCGTTACCTCGTTAACGCCTTGTTTGGTCAATACGGTTTAGTGATTATTGATGCCGATGCACATGCCCTGAAACAGCAGTTTGCCCCTGTAATGGAGCAGGATATTACAGGTCAGCATAGCTTTAAAAACATCAACGCAACCAATGAGCGATTGCAGCAACTGGGTGTGCATATCCAGGTGAATCCCAGGGAAATCAATTTTTTTTATCTGAAAGATAACCTGCGTGAACGGTTGGTTTTTGAAGACGAGCATTATAAAGTGCTAAATACCGAAATCAGCTTCTCGGCGGCAGAATTACAACAGGAAATTCGGCAATATCCGGAGCGCTTTAGTCCGAATGTAGTGATGCGCCCTTTATATCAGGAATGTATCCTGCCCAACATTGCCTACATTGGCGGCGGAGCCGAACTGGTATACTGGCTGGAGTTGAAATCGAACTTCGAGCATTATCAGGTCACTTTCCCTATCCTCATCCTGCGTAATTCGGCTTTGGTGATACCAAAAACAACAGCAGGTAAGATTACGGCTATGGACCTTTATGCGGCTGAACTTTTTAAAACTACGGATGAGATAAAAAAGTATTGGGTAACCAAACACAGCACCCACGACCTGACACTTACCGAAGAATGGCGTGAATTGGAGCGCATTTTTGAAAAGCTGAAACTACGCTCTTACAAAATAGACAGCACCTTAAGCTCTTCAACAGCCGCCGTGCAGGCGCGTTTAAAACATGCGGTGGATAACCTTGAAAAGAAACTGATCAAAGCCGAAAAGAGAAATTATCATACCCGCCTGGAGCAGATTGAACAAATAAAATTGGCACTTTTCCCTAAAAACAGCCTGCAGGAGCGCACCGAAAACTTTGGCCTGTCCTACGTAAAATGGGGCCAAACGTTTATTGATGAATTGCTCCGAACCTTTGAACCGCTGGACTTTAAGTTTACGGTATTAACGGAATAACTTCCATTAATCTATTTCATTCTGATTAAAAATGATTTATGTTTATGTAAATCATTATAAACCTGTAATCACAATGAAATTCATTAATTTCATGAAGTTAATTGCAATCTTTTCCGTTGCTTTTATAGTATCATCTTGCTCAAAAAAAGGTGGTTCAAACCCCGCGCCTTCAACAACATCCTCGGTAGCCATAACGTCGTTAAGTACAACCCAGGGAAATTATAACGACCAGGTTGTGATTACAGGTACCGGTTTTAGCACCTTACTAACTGATGATAAGGTATACTTTAATGGAAAGCCTGCTAAGGTTACCCTTGCAACTGCTACAACTCTAACCGCCTTTGTTCCTTTAGCCGCAGGTACCGGTAAAGTAACGGTAACCGTAAACTCAAATACGGCAAGCGGCCCCACATTTACCTATCAGCCGGCAGAAGTAGTAACCACCCTTTTTAATTTAGGCTCATATGGAT
>CAXTCH010000115.1:0-9119 GCA_964241945.1 uncultured Mucilaginibacter sp. | reverse complement strand
GATTACAACGGCGACCAGCAGTTGCGGCAGGTGGGCAAGCCGGTAAAGGAAACCACTATACGCCTGGATGAAGATAAGAGTTTGGATTTAACCAAACACAACCGTTTTATGCTGGATGTAGACCACCTGATGCGCACTGAACCGGGAGCTATTTACCGGGTTATCATTGGGTTCCGTAAAAGTTATTCGCTGTTTAACTGCAAGGCGGGCAAAACGGTAAAAGCCGATGATAATGATGACGGGGGCGATGATGAAGGCGACGGTGGTTCATCAGGAGGTATAAGTGACGAAGACGATGCCTTCTGGCAGCGGTACGATAATTATTATCCGGAAGGTTATAACTGGAAAGAACGTGATGATCCCTGCACGGAGTCATATTATACCAAAGAACGGTGGGCCACCCGCAATATAATGGCTTCCAATATCGGCTTAATTGCCAAGCGGGGCAGTAACAACGATATGCTGATTGCCGTAACCGGCATCCGGAATGCACAACCTATGAAAGGTGTAGAGCTGGATTTGCTGGATTATCAGAAGCAACTTATCATGAAAACTACTTCGGACGCCAACGGCTTTGCCAGCTTTACCCCAACCCGCAAGCCCTGGCTGCTGGTGGCTAAAAACGGCGATGAGCGCGGCTATCTGAAACTGGATGATGGCAGCTCACTGTCACTGTCTAAATTTGATGTAGGTGGTGAGTCCGTACAGCACGGGCTGAAAGGCTTTATTTACGGCGAACGCGGCGTATGGCGTCCCGGTGATTCTGTTTATGTATCGTTTATTCTGGAGGATAAACAAAACCACCTGCCGGCCGACCACCCGGTACTGTTTGAATTTTATAACCCGTCGGGCCAGTTATACCGGCAAATGGTAAGTACGCGGTCGGTAGATGGATTTTACAGTTTTCATACGGCTACTACTACCTCATCGCCTACGGGTAACTGGCTGGTCCGCATCAAAGTGGGCGGTGCCGTATTTGAAAAAACCATCAAGGTAGAAACCATTATGCCTAACCGTTTGAAGCTGGACCTGTCCTTTGGCGGTAAAACGGAACTAACCAAAGGCAGCAGCACAGATGGCGTGTTGACCGCCCGCTGGCTGTTTGGCGGCATCGCACAAAATTTAAAGGCTAAGGTGGATGCTTTTTTATCACCGCAAACCACTGCGTTTAAGGGCTTTGATGGCTACACCTTCGACGACCCGACCCTGGGCTTTGGTACCCAGACGCAAACCGTGTTTGATGGCCGCCTCAATGCCAACGGGGTAGCGCCTGTTCATGCCGATATTCATCTGGATAAACAAGCGCCTGGACAGCTGCGGGCCAATTTCCTGGTAAAAGTGTTTGAGCCAGGCGGTAATTTCAGCATTAACCAGGTGGCTTTGCCTTATAATGTATATACCGGTTATGTAGGTATTAAAACGCCGGCCGGCAGCGCCTTCAGCGGTATGCTGGCTACCAATGCGGATAATAAAATTGATATTGCCGATGTGGATGTAAAGGGCAGCCCGTTTACCGGGACCCGCAGTGTAGCCATAGAGCTTTACAAAATACAATGGCGCTGGTGGTGGGACCAAACCGGAGACGAGCTCAGCAACTTTACTCAAAACCAATACAACAAGCTGGTGAGTACCGGCAATGTTACCCTTACCAACGGCCGGGGCAGCTGGAATTTGCATGTAAACCAGAAAGACTGGGGCCGGTATCTCATTCGCATCAAAGACCCGCAAACCGGGCATTCTACCGGTAAGGTGGTGTATGTAGACAATGATGAGCGCTTGCAGGACAGTAACCCGACGGATGCCACCATGCTTTCGTTTACTTCTGATAAAAAAAGCTACCAGGTGGGCGAAACTGCTACCCTGACCCTCCCGACCGGCAGCGATGGCCGGGCCTTGATCAGCTTTGAAACCGGCAGCAAGATTTTAAAATCAGTTTGGATTGATACGCATCAGGGGCAAACACAATACCGTTTTAAAGTAGAAAGCGGCATGGCGCCCAACGTATTTGTAAACGTTACGCTGCTGCAGCACCACTCGCAAACCGCGAATGATTTGCCCATCCGCATGTACGGCGCTACCCCGCTGCAGGTGTATGACCCGGCCACGGTACTGAAACCGGTCATCAATATGCCTGCCGAAATCAGGCCGGAGAGCGCCTCGGCCATCACCGTATCCGAAGCGTCAGGCAAGGAAATGACTTATACCATTGCCTTAGTAGATGAAGGCCTGCTGGACCTGACCAATTTTAAAACGCCCGACCCGCATCAGGCCTTTTATGCCCGCGAAGCCCTGGGGGTAAAAACCTGGGATTTGTTTGATTATGTGATCGGCGCTTATGGCGGCGGGCTGGAACGTATTCTCAGCATTGGCGGCGACCAAGCCCTGAACAACAACAAGAACGTTTCGGTCAATCGCTTTAAACCGGTGGTTAAATTTTTAGGTCCCTTCCGCCTGGCCAAAGGCGAGAAGCAAACGCACCGTTTTACCCTGCCGCAATATATTGGTTCGGTAAGGGCCATGGTGATTGCCGGTCATGCCGGTGGTTACGGTTTTGCCGAAAAACCGGTAGCGGTAAAGAAACCGCTGATGCTGTTGGCCACGCTGCCGCGTGTGCTGGGGCCCGGCGAAAAGTTTAAATTGCCGGTTACCGTATTTGCTATGGATAAAAATATTCATACCGTAAATGTGCAGGTGCAATCCAATGCCTTTAATACCGTGCAGGGCGCTACCTCAAAAACATTGACCTTTACCACGCCGGGCGACCAGCTGGCTACCTTTGATTTGGATGTAAAGAACTTTGTAGGCGTAGGCAAAGTCAGCGTGATAGCCCGCAGCGGTACCGAAACGGCTGCGTATGATGTGGAACTCAACGTGCGTAACCCTAATCCGCCGGTAACGCATATCATTGAGAAAGAGCTGAAGCCCGGTGAAGTATTTAGCACCGCTTATACGCCTATCGGCATCAACGGTACCAACACGGCTTCGCTGGAGGTGTCTTCTATTCCGGCCGTAAATCTTGCTAAGCGGCTGAGTTACCTGGTAGATTATCCGCATGGTTGTATTGAGCAAACAACATCTTCGGCTTTTCCGCAATTGTATCTAAATCAACTGGTTGATTTATCGTCGCGACAAAAGGCGGAAAGCGAACGCAATATTAAAACTGTATTGAACCGGCTTCCCGGTTTTGAAGCGGCAGGCGGCGGCCTGGGCTACTGGCCCGGCGACCGCGACCCGGATGAATGGGGTACCAATTATGCCGGGCATTTTATGCTGGCCGCCCAAGCCAGGGGTTACACGCTGCCGGTAGGCATACTGGATAACTGGAAACGTTATCAGAAACAAAAAGCCCTCAACTGGGCGCCCGACAGCCGCAGCTTTTATGGCGCCGATTTAATACAGGCGTACCGGCTTTACCTGCTGGCTTTAGCCCGTGTACCCGAACTGGGCGCCATGAACCGCCTGAAAGAATTTAAATACCTGAGCGCAGAAGCCCGCTGGCGTTTAGCCGCCGCTTATAAACTGGCCGGCCAGCCGGAAATCGGTTTGCAGATGATTGCCAACCTGCCCATGACCATCAAGCCTTACAACCAACTATACGGCACCTATGGTTCCGACCTGCGCGATGAAGCCATGATACTGGAAACGCTGATTTTGCTGGGCCAGCACCAGAAAGCATCTACCATGCTGCATACAGTTGCGGCGCACTTGTCGCAGGACGATTGGTACAGCACGCAAACCACCGCCTATGCACTGCTGGCTGTCGCTGAATATTGCGGTAATAATAAATCGGGCAATAAACTGCAGTTCAGTTATCAGCTGGATAAGGGGGCGGTTGCGGTGAGCTCGCCATCCTACCTATGGCAGCAGCCTTTGGTAAACAGTGGTGGTAAGGCCATGATTAAAAACCGGGGATCTAATTTGCTTTACATACGGTTGATTGAGCAAGGCCAGCCTGCACCGGGCCAGGAGCCGCCTCATGCCAATAACCCGGAGGTGCTGCAAATGGGTGTAAAATATTTTACATTGAAAGGCAAACCACTGGATATAGGCAGCCTAAAGCAAGGTACCGACTTTGTGGCGCAGGTAACGCTTAAAAATCCTGGTCACCGGGGCCGGTATGATAATATGGCGCTTACGCAGGTGTTCCCATCGGGCTGGGAGATATTGAATACCCGCATGATGAACAATGATGAGGTATTTAAATCGTCCCTGTCCGACTACCGGGATATCCGCGACGACCGGGTGAATACTTACTTTAGTTTAGCCGAAGGGCAATCGGCTACGTATTACGTCATGTTGAATGCTGCCTATACCGGCCGGTATTACCTGCCCTCGGTATATGCGGAGGCGATGTACAATGCGTCGATTAACGCTTTGGAAAAGGGAAAATGGGTAGAAGTGAAATAGAATAATATAGAGTAATATATGGATTGGAAGAGGTTCTTACATAAATGTAGTTTGGCGGTAACTGAAGGAGATGATATGTTAGATGAATATAACAGTTCACCTAAAGATTGGCTTGGGTTTGAACCTGCAACTTTAGCAGATATAAGTAAAGCGGAGGAGCGTTTACAAATTAAGCTGCCGCCTTCATATAAAGAATTCTTATTAGCAAGTAACGGATTTAAACAAATAAGTTGCTTTATATGGGATTTGATGCCTGCTGACAGAATTAACTGGATTGATAATGTCGATCCAGATTTTGCAAATCTTTTTAGAACAGAATTTAAAGAGGATTTTATCATAAGTGATAAAGAATATTATGATTATACAGACAAACAGCATAGTTCCAACTTTAGGGACGAGTATTTAGTGAATACTTTAGCTGTATCTGGTTGGGGGGATTCCGCTATTGTTCTTTTAAACCCTCTTGTAAAATTTGGAGAAGAATGGGAGGCATGGATATATGCTAACTGGTACCCCGGAGCCCGTAGATTTAAGTCTTTTGAAGAGCTGATGATGCACGAGCACCAGTCCTATCTGAGACTAAGGAGTGAGGAATAGTCATACTCTTCAAGAAATGACTGTTTTTTTACGGAATATTCAAAAGCCAAAGACTGCTGTTATAGCAGTAATCTTCGTAATAACGTCCCTTCTTTTTTGGTTTTGCCTGCCCAAGCGATTGTTCTATAGCCCTACCTCCTACATTATCGACGATGAGCATGGGCAGCTGTTGGGTGCTGCTATTGCCTCCGATGGGCAGTGGCGTTTTCCTTATGATCCCGTAGTGCCGTACAAATTTAAGCAGTGCATCATTGCTTTTGAAGATAAGCGCTTTGAGCACCACTGGGGGGTGGATGCACTGGCCTTTGGCCGGGCCATCCGGCAAAACTGGAAGGCCGGGCGTGTCACCAGCGGCGGTAGTACGCTTACCATGCAGGTGCTGCGCCTGGCCACCCGTCATCACCGTACTTTTTGGAACAAATTGCTGGAAATGGTGATGGCCTTACGATTGGAACTGACCTATAGCAAGGATGAAATTTTGGCCTTGTATGCCAGTAACGCACCCTTCGGCCGCAATGTGGTTGGGTTAGACGCGGCATCCTGGCGATACTTCGGGCGCAGCCCGGATCAGCTCTCGTGGGGCGAAATGGCGGCGATGGCCGTGCTGCCCAATTCACCGTCGCTGGTGCATCCCGGCAAAAACCGTGAGGTGTTGCTCAAAAAGCGTAACCTGTTGCTCGACAAACTAAACCGGCAAGGCACCATCGACAAAAATACCGCCTACCTGGCCAAACTGGAGCCTATGCCCAATCAGCCGGTACCACTGCCGGTTTTAGCCCCGCATTTATTAGAGCGGTTCAAAAGCGATGCGGTAAAAAGCAGTTCGCAGGCCGGTACCCGTATCACCACTACCATTAACGCTACCCTGCAGCAGCAGGTCAATGAAATTTTGGAACGGCACCATACCGTTTTGAAAGCCAACCATATCAATAATATTGCGGCTGTGGTATTGGATGTAGAAACCGGGGCTACGCTGGCCTATGCGGGTAATGTGTATCATCCTGATGACCCGCAACTGGAAAGCAGCGTAGATGTGGTGGATGCGCCGCGTAGTCCGGGCAGTACGCTGAAACCTTTGCTGTATGCGGCTATGCTACACGATGGCTATGTGTTGCCTAATAGTTTGATTCCGGATATTCCCACACAGATTGCCGGGTATCACCCCGAAAATTTTGATTTGGGCTATGACGGTGCGGTGCCTGCCTCCAAAGCGCTGTCGCGTTCCTTAAATGTGCCGGCGGTAAAAATGCTGCAGAAATATAAGTACGAGCGCTTTTATGATTTTTTGAAGAAAACCGGCATAACCACCTTAAAACAACCTGCCGACTATTACGGACTCTCGCTCATTTTAGGCGGTGGTGAAAATACCTTGTGGGAGCTAACGGGCGCTTACGCAGATATGGCCCGCGTATTAAACCATTACAGCCGGTACAATGGCAGGTACAACCCGGCCGATTACCATGCACCGGTATATACCCGCAATGCTGCCGTAAAGCCGCAGCTGGAAAAATCGGGGCTGCTGGATGCCGGCTCTATATATTATACGCTGGAAGCGATGGAGGAAGTGATGCGGCCCGGCGAGGAAATGCTGTGGCAGCAGTTCAGCTCTACCCAGCGCGTGGCCTGGAAAACAGGCACCAGCTTTGGCTTTCGTGACGGATGGGCCATTGGCATTACGCCGCGTTATGTGGTAGGCGTGTGGGCAGGCAATACCACCGGCGAAGGCCGGCCCGATTTAACGGGCATCAATACCGCGGCGCCGGCGCTGTTTGAAATATTCCGGCTGCTGCCGGTAACGCGCGATTGGTTTGATATGCCGGTGGGCGATATGGTAAAAATCAGGGTATGCCGCGAAAGCGGTTTCCGGGCAGGGGAATACTGCACAGATGCGGAAGAACAGTGGATGCCCGTGGGTGGATTGAAATCGCCGGTGTGCCCTTACCACCAGCTGGTACATTTAGATCAAAGCCGGCAGTGGCAGGTCAACGCCGATTGCGTTTCGCCCGACCAGTTGGTGAACCAAAACTGGTTTGTGCTACCGCCCTCTATGGAATATTATTATAAAACTAAAAACTACCGGTATCGCATATTGCCGCCGTATCGCAGCGATTGTACGGCTGCCGACCGGGCAGTACCCATGGAAGTGATTTACCCTAAAGACGGTGCTAAAATTTATATTCCTCAGCAAGCCGATGGTCAGCGCGGGCGCATGATTTGCACGGTAGCGCACCGTCAGCCCGGCACCAAAGTTTTCTGGCACCTGGACGATCAGTACGTGGGCGAAACCCATGAGTATCACCAGCTGGGCCTGAACCCCGCCGTGGGCACCCACCATTTAACCTTGGTAGATGAAAAGGGCAACACCACCGGTGTACGGTTTACCGTGCTGGGTAAAAAAGAGTAAGCGGCATTTCCGGTTTACTCTTTTCATTACGATTATATTTTTTGTAAGGTGATGCCTGTACGGTTTGGCGTTGCCTGATACAATACATAGCTTCCCTTTGCGTCGTGCTGTGCAGCAGCTTTTTGCGTATGCCCGGCCTGTATTATTTTTACTTCCTTCCACCCCGGGGGCAGGTAGGTTTTTAACGTTAAAGGCAGGTAATACATGCCGGCATCTAATGAATGGGTAAGCGTGATATTGATTTTATCACTCTTCCTGATGGCATTTACTTTGGCATGCTCGCGCTCGCGCATATAACGGGTGGCATCGCCAAAAGTGGTAATCCACAGCTGGTCGTCTTTGCCTTTTATGTATTTAAAATATTCTTCCAGTTTACTGCTGGGGGTAGGTTCCCAACCGAGGTCGTCAATGCCATGGAATACCAGCACCAGCCAGGTGTCTTTCCGGGCTGATGCAGTATCTACCCATGATTTCATTAGGCTGAGCGGCGTTTCATGTAGCGGGCCGCGCTGCCACTGCACATAATCCTTGTTGGTAACGCCAGGTGTTTCTTTACTGGCGCGATCCAGCTCCTTTAAAAAGGGTTCGGGCATACGGTTACGCAGGGCAGGATAAATTTGGTAAGCAATTTTCATGACCCGCTCATTCTCATACCCGTAAGGCACTTCGGTCGAAAAGGTATATTTAACACCCATCTGATGCAAAATTTCCTCTTTGCTCTTTTCCAGTTCGTAACGAATATTGGCTTCATTCAGGCCCGGCATGGTGGCATGGGTAATGGAGTGGCTGGCAATCTCATAGCCTTTGGCGGCATCCTTGCGGAAATCGTCCCAGCTTGAACCTGCAGCCTCTTTGTATTCGGGGCAGGGTTCATAGCCCGGCTGAAAATCTCCGTGACGTACTTTGGCATAAAGGGTGTCCATAATAGCAAAGGCCTGTGGCTTTTTGCCCGAATCGTACAAACTGCCTGCACGGGTATGGTAGCTGATGGTGCCTTTATACCCCAGGTATCCGGCGGCCGAGCATCGTTCTAAAAAATTCGCATCGCCAGTAGGTACCGTGGCCGACTCTTTAATAATCTCCTTCACCGGGCGGCCAATAAATTTACCGTGATATTTGGAGCCGGTGATGGGCCCGGTAATCACAAAAAAGGTAGCCGGCAGGTTAAGCCGTTCCATAATGGGCAGCGCGTTGGTAAATTGCTTGCGCGAGGCATCATCATACGTAATTGATACGGCTCCGTTTTTGCCATACTGCCATTCGGTAATGGTAGTAGCGCCGGGCTGTGCTAAGGTGGTACTGCTGCTTACCAGCCAGGCACCAGCCATAAACAAGAGTTTTGAATAAAGGCGGTTTAATGGGTTCATTACCAAATATAAAACAATACAAAGGGCATCCGCAACCCGAAAATGAACCGCATTGCAAATGGCAGCCTATATCCACAAACTGGCTAAGGCCAGTACCAGTGCGCCGGTCATCACTATCGAGCCTAATTTCAAAAATTCCCATGCGGTGCAGCTTTGACTTTCGCGCCGCAGGGCCACCAGCCATAAAATAGTAGCCAGCGAACCTGTGATAGAGAGATTAGGCCCTAAATCAACACCTACCAGTACCGCGCTTTTTACCACCTCGGCTACATGCCCTGCCTGTACTACATTGCCTGCAATTAAGCCTGCCGGCAGGTTGTTCATCAGGTTGCACACAAAAGCCA
>CAXTCH010000114.1:0-9156 GCA_964241945.1 uncultured Mucilaginibacter sp. | reverse complement strand
CTTTTACCAGATCGCCAACACCGTAGGTATTTACCGAAAATCCAAATTTTTGCTCAGCTTCTACCTTATCCCCTTCAGTAACGGCCACAAAGCGCATGTTATCGCCAAAACGAACAAAACGGGCGCCCTGCCAGTCGTGCCAGCCCGCAGCCACACGGCTCCAGCCGCCTATTTGCTCCAGTACCTCAGGGTCCTGCCAGTGCCCTACTACTACCTTGCGGCTTTTGCGCATGCGCGACAAAATAAATCCAAATTCGCGGTCGCCGTGGGCGCTTTGGTTCAGGTTCATGAAATCCATATCAATGCTTTCCCAGGGAATGTCACGATTAAACTGGGTATGCAATTGCAGTAGCGGCTTTTGCAGGATGTTCAGTCCGCTGATCCACATTTTAGCGGGCGAAAAGGTATGCATCCAGGCAATAATGCCGATGCAATTTTTTGTTGTATTGGCCTCCTGTATTACATTACGAATCTCTTCGGTTGATTTTACGGTAGGCTTAAACACCACCTGCACAGGTATAGCTGATGTATGGTTTAAATGTTGGGCAATTTGCTGCGAATGTTCGGCCACCTGCTTCAAGGTTTCTTCACCGTATAAGTCCTGACTGCCGGTAATAAACCAGACCTCTGCCTTTTTCAGATCTATCATGGGTATGTGTATTGATTGAAAATATGAATATCCGTTATTGGCCGTAATAAGAATCAGGGCCATGCTTGCGTTCAAAATGTTTTCTTTTCAGCGCCTCTTTGAGCCGTTGTGCCTTCGGATTGATCTGCTCCGTCAGAAAGGCCAGTTTGGCAATAGTTTCCAGTACAGCGCTGTTATGAACGGCTTTATCCGCATTTTTACCCCAGGTGAAGGGCGCATGATTACCTACCAGTATCATTTCTACTTCTTTGTAGTCCAGTTGTTTTTCGCGCAGATGATTGAGTATCTGGTAACCGGTTTGGTGCTCATAATGTCCCTTTATCATTTCATCATGCATGGGTGGTGCACAGGGAATATCCACTGTTGTGTAGTCGGCATGAGTAGTACCATAAATCGGAATTTCACGGAGCGACTGCGCCCAAGCGGTAGCATAGTTGGAATGTGTGTGGCAAACTCCGCCGATACCTTCACATTCGCGATATAAAACCGCATGGGTTTTGGTATCTGATGACGGCCGGAGTTCGCCCTCTATGATGTTATTATCAAAATCGACTACCACCATGTTGTCGGGCGCAAGCTTGTCATAGGGCACGCCGCTGGGCTTGATAGCAAATGCGCCCAGGCTTCTGTCGACCTCGCTTACATTGCCAAAGGTAAAAAGCACCAGCCCGAGCTGAGGCAATTGCATGTTAGCCGCATATGCAGCTTCTTTTATAGGCTGATATTTACTGTTCATAAATTCAAAGTTTACTCCATTGCCTCGGTTTGATTTTCAATAAACCGGGCAAGCTCCTGATATTTCTGGTAGCGCCGATTATACAAGGCGGCCTGCTGAACATTCGGGTCATATGTTTTTTCAAATTCACCGCCCATGGCTGCCATTGCATCCTCTACTTTTGGATAGATGCCGGCTGCTGTTGCCGCAAACATAGCTGCGCCCAAGGCGCAGGTATGTTCAAAGGGGTGAATACGGATGCGCATCTGTAAAATATCCGCCATCATTTGCATAATATAGGGCGATTTCTTGGCTACGCCACCTATGCCGATTATACCTTTCACAGGTACACCTTCGCTGACAAACCGGTCTACAATGGCCTTTGCACCAAAGCAAGTTCCCTCAGCCAGCGCCCGGAATACCCTCGGCGCATCACTGCCCAGGCTTAGTCCTGCCAGAGCGCCCTTCAACAACTGGTTGGCGTCGGGGGTACGCCGCCCGTTAAACCAGTCGATGGAAAGCTCAGCGTTTTCATCTAAAGGGAGTTGCTCAGCCTGAATACTCAGCTCAACCAGTATTTTATCGGTAATTTCAGCCTGCAGTTTCTCTGCAATTTCTGCGCTGATCAATGTTGAGGCAGACAGTTGTTGTAAAGGCCAGGCAAGCAAATTTTTAAACCAGGCATACGTATCGCCAAAAGCAGATTGCCCGGCTTCCAAACCGATCATGCCCGGGATAACCGAACCATTCACTTGTCCGCAAATACCTTTTACCAACTGGCTTTGCATATCTTCTACCGGCGTCACCAGGATATCGCAGGTGGAAGTTCCCATTACTTTACTAAGGTAATAGGGTTCAATCTGTCCGCCTACCGCTCCCATATGTGCATCAAAAGCGCCTACTCCTATAATAACATCGGTACTCAGCCCTAATCGTTCGGCCCACTCCTGGCTCAATTTGCCGGCTGATTGGTCGGATGGGTAAGTATCTTTAAATAGCCGATCGGTGAAACCCTTCAACAAAGGGTCGAGGGAAGAAAAAAAATCGTCAGGCGGCAAGCCACCAAATTCAGCAGCCCATAATCCTTTATGACCTGCAGCGCAGCGACTTCGTTTCATTTCATGAACGTCGCTGCCGCCGGTCAGCAAAAATGGTATCCAGTCACAATGTTCCACCCATGAATAACATGCCCCCCGCACTTGCTCGTTTACCCGTAATACATGCAGCAGCTTGGCCCAAAACCATTCGGAAGAATAAATGCCGCCCACATACTGTAAATAGTTGGTATTGAATTGTTTAGCATGCTCATTAATTTCAGCCGCTTCTTTTACCGAGGTGTGGTCCTTCCACAACACAAACATTGCATCGGGATTTTCTTCAAAACCTTTGGTCAGGGCTAAAGGCGTACCCTGCCGGTTCACGGCTATCGGGGTTGACCCTGTGGTATCTACCGATATGGCTTTTACTGCTTTCACGGCCAGTGCACCGCCTGCCTGCTGAATACAGCTTTTTATGGTGTATTCAAGTCCTTCAATATAATCCAAAGGGTGTTGACGAAACTGATTTTTTGATGCATCGCAAAATAAGCCCTGTTTCCAGCGCGGATAATTAAATACAGCCGACGCTATTTGCCGCCCGCTGACGGCATCGACCAAAACAGCCCGCACCGAGTCAGATCCGTAGTCCAGCCCTATTACTAAAGAATCAAATTGCATGGTTTATAATAATTGTCGAATTAACAATAATAGTTTCGAAATTTAAAGCTTATAACAAGAGTTTAATGCTATCTGGTACATACCAGGAAAATTTGCTTCAGGTAAGGCGGTAAAAATCAGCAGCCGTATTACCCCAAAAATCGGCCTGCTCATCAGCCGATAACCGGGACGTATAGTTTTGCATGAGGCCGATTGCCTGGTCGTACCCTCCGGCCAGGTTACATACCGGCCAGTCGGACCCGTACATTGTGCGTTGTGTACCAAAGGCATCAAACACAATGTCCAGATAAGGTGTAAAGTCCTCGGCCTTCCAGTTTTTCCAATCTGCCTCGGTAACCATGCCCGAAACCTTGCACCACACGTTATCAAATTGCGATACCAGCCGGATATGTTTAGCCCAGTCTTCTGTTCTCTGATTTTTAATATCAGGCTTTGCCAAATGATCAATAACAAACTTTTGATCAGGAAAGGCTTTAACAAATTCAGGGATATACCTGAGTTGCTCAGCATGAATTAAAATATCATACGTAAAATTATAGAGTTGTAACTGACCTACTCCTTTCCTGAAAGCCGGCTTCAACATTAATGCCTGGTCAAACTTACCCTGCAGTATATGCCTGAATCCTTTGAGCTTCTCGAAGCTTCGGTAGTAGTCAAGGCGGCTATCTAATTCTGGAGATTGTAAATCAATCCATCCTACCACTCCTTTTATAAACTCATGCTGTCGGGCCGAAGCCAGCAGAAAATCGGTTTCATCTTCAGATTGATCAGCCTGCACCGCCACGCAGCCGTCAATCCGGTGATTGCTAAGCAGCGCTTTTACATCAGCCGGTAAAAAGTTGCGCCGGATGGTGTGCATGGTTTCATCTATCCAGCTATCCCGTACCGGGTCAAATATCCAAAAATGCTGGTGGGCGTCAATTTTCATGGAATTTTAAATTTAATTTCCAATCTCATAAAGTACTACTCAACATACTTGATTTTGATTACCAGTTTCTTCACTACATCATTACCTTCTGCTTTGAGGCTGGGCCGGTGCACATCCGAAGGGAAAAATAAAAAGAAACTTTCAGGCGTAGCCATATAATATTTTCCGTTCGCCGTATACTTAATGACGTCTTTACTCTCGTTGTAGGGCTCGGTCACCGTAGCCGATGCCAGCGGCGCAACTTCAATTTTTTCTTTACCCCGAATGACATATTGCAGGTCGACATATTTGCGATGCGATTCCCATTTGGCCAAATCAGGCGCTTTTGACGGCGCCTCGGTAATACTGGCATATACGTTGGTACCATCAACAGTATATGTGCCGGGCGACAGTGATTCAAGCTTTTTGTGGTCGGCTAAAAATTGAAAGGTTTTATCCCATGCTTCCCTTGAGGCTTCGTACTGACGTTTAAATTCCTTATTATTAACGTCGGTGTATATATCGACACTTAACCCCTTTGCCCATACCTTACTTTTCACCCATGCATCCGCCGCCTTTTCAGCATCGGTTTGCGAAAAAGCAGACGCATTCATCAGGCCAAAAGCTAAGATCAGGCCCGATGTTTTAACAGCCTTCGGAGATTTCATTTCAAATAATTTAAGTTGGTAAGTAAAGATGTAAATAAAAATATCAATTTGTGCTACTGTGCAGGCCGGCTCAACGCAATTGTAAATTATTAATATTGTAAGTTCTATTTAGCTGCCCTAATTTTGAATGGCATTCACCCGTTATCAACAGCCCTTATGAAAGCTTTTTTAGACCAGGATTTTCTGTTGCAAAGCGCCACCGCAAAACATTTGTACCATGAGTACGCGGCACATCTGCCTGTGATAGATTATCACTGCCATTTAGATCCCGCGCAAATGGCTGACAATATCAACTTTGCCAATCTTACTGACATCTGGCTTCGGGGCGACCACTATAAGTGGAGGGCGATGCGCGCCAATGGGGTAAACGAAGCGTACATTACCGGCGAAAAAACAGATCGGGAAAAATTTGAAAAGTGGGCCGAGACCGTGCCCTATACGCTACGCAATCCGTTGTATCATTGGACACACCTGGAACTGCAGCGGTATTTTGATATTCATGAGCTGCTTTCGGCCAAAACAGCAGGTCAGATTTATGATGCCTGTACAGCGCAATTGCAAACGCCGGAATATCAGGTGCAGCGCATTATTTCCAAGATGAATGTAGAAGTAATTTGTACCACCGATGACCCCATTGACACCTTAGAATATCACCAAAAAATACGGAGCAGCGATTGGGAAGTGAAAGTATACCCGACCTTCAGGCCCGACAAGGCCATGAATGCCGATGACGTTGGCGCCTTAAACGAGTATATTAATAAGCTGGAAGCCGTGAGCAATCAATCCATCAGTAGTTATAACGATTACCTGAACGCACTGAAACAACGACATGATTACTTTGCCGCAAATGGTTGCTGTATATCTGACCATGGCCTGGAACAAATATATGCAGAGGATTTTACAGTGACCGAGATAGCCATCATTTTTGATAAAATCCGCGCTAATCAGCAATTACAGCCCGGGGAGATATTGAAGTTTAAATCAGCCCTGCTATATGAATTTGCACTGTGGGATGATGAAAAGGGCTGGGTTCAGCAATATCATCTGGGCGCCTTGCGTAACAATAACTCGCGCGCCTACCGGCAGTTGGGCCCCGATACCGGCTGGGATTCGATAGGTGATTTTAAGCAGGGACAGGCGCTATCCAAATTTTTGAACAAGCTGGACAATACCAACCAATTGGCCAAGACGATACTCTATAACCTCAACCCTGCCGACAACGAACTGATAGCGGCCATGACCGGGAATTTTAACGATGGCAGCGTTGCGGGCAAAATTCAATTCGGCTCGGCCTGGTGGTTTCTGGATCAAAAAGAGGGAATGACACAGCAGCTAAACACATTATCGAACATGGGTTTACTGAGCCGCCTGGTGGGTATGCTTACCGATTCACGAAGTTTTCTATCCTATCCGCGGCATGAATATTTTCGTCGCTTATTGTGCAATCTGTTTGCGCAGGATATAGAAAATGGTGAGTTGCCCAATGACCTGGAATGGACCGGGGAAATCATCAGCGACATTTGCTATCACAATGCTAAAAATTACTTCAATTTTGCTGTCAACGTTTAATCTGCCTTTTAAATTTAATCAGGCTTAAAACCGATTTTGCTTTATCTGTTAAGCTTCCCGGCTAAACCTGCTGTGTCGTTTACCATAAGCAAAATAAATAACCAAGCCGATAGCCAGCCATATAATGAGCCGTAGCCAGGTTTCACCTGGTAAAAAGGTCATCATGGCCAGGCAGGTCAAAATACCTAAAACAGGTACAACCGGCACCCAGGGCGTTTTAAAAGGCCGGGGCGTATCGGGTTGTTGCTTGCGCAAAATTAAAACGCCGGCACATACCATTACAAAAGCCAGCAATGTTCCGATACTGGTCATCTCGCCCACCACCCGGATGGGCACGAAAGCAGCAAACACTGCAATAAATATGCACAACACAATATTTGATTTCCAGGGCGTGCGGAAACGGTGATGCACTTCAGCAAATACGCGCGGCAACAACCCGTCGTTCGACATGGAATAAAACACGCGCGATTGCCCTAAAAGGTCTACTAATATTACCGAGGTATAACCGATCAATATAGCTAAAACGACGGCCTTGCTTAGCCAGGCATGGTGTGTTTTTTCGATAGCAATAGCCACCGGCGCGCCCGAGCCTATGAATTCTTTATAATTTGCCATACCGGTCATTACATGGGCAAATACAATAAACAAAACGGTACAAACCACCAGCGAACCCAGGATGCCAATAGGCATATTTCGCTGCGGATTTTTCGCTTCCTGCGCTGCGGTAGATACGGCATCAAAGCCTATAAAAACGAAAAAGACCAGACCTGCCCCTCTTAAAATACCCGACCAGCCGTATTCGCCCCAAACACCGGTATTTTGAGGAATATAAGGATGATAGTTTTGCGGATTGATGTAGGACCATCCGACTGCAATAAATACCAGCACTACGCCTACTTTCAGCGTAACTATCAGCGCATTTACCAATGCCGAACCTTTGGTACCCCTGATGATGACCGCAGTAACCAAGATGACAATGAGCGCCGCAGGTAAATTGATCAGACCATGTACCACCTGACCATTAGCTGCCTTAGCAGTTTCAAATGGCGATAAGGTAAGCTGCGGTGGCAGATAAAGATCAAACCAAGACAGAAATTTGGTGAGATATTGGGACCAGCTGATGGCCACAGTGGCCGCACCTACCGAATATTCGAGCACCAAATCCCAACCGATAATCCAGGCAAACAACTCACCCAGGGTAGCATAAGAATACGTGTAGGCGCTTCCTGCTACTGGTATCATGGCAGAGAACTCGGCATAGCACAACGCAGCAAAAGCGCAGCCCAGCGCCGCAATAGCAAATGATATAGTGACCGCCGGGCCTGAATGTTGCCCTGCAGCAATGCCCGTAAGCGAGAACAAACCGGCGCCGATGATAATCCCGATACCCATTAGAATGAGGTTGACCGGTCCAAGCGAACGCTTAAGCGTATGCTCACCTTCTTCGGCCGATTCTTTTATTAATACATCAACAGGTTTAATTCTCATAGGTGCAAAGGTGAGCAAAGGCAGGCAATTAGTTTATACCTACAGCATCATTTCAAAACCACAAAATCAGCTATGCGACTGCCAGTTGACATAGCGCCGCCAGCTTAAAGGCAACTTCGTCTATCTCTGCAGGGGTATTAAATTTACTGAACGAAAAGCGAAGCGTAGTACTGCCCGGACTGACCTGCAAAGCACGCAGCACATGTGATGAAGCCCCGCCTGAACAGGCACTGCCACCGGATACGGCAATACCCTCGCTGTCTAAAGCGTGTAAAAGATCTGTACTTCCGTCGGGCAGGTTTACACTTAATACGGTATACAGGCTTTTTTCGGCATTTGCCGAGTTGCCGTTAAAACGTACCTCCGGCAATACTTCTTTCAGCTGCCAAATAAGGCGGTCTTTCAAGGCCTGGATATATTGCCTGTCCTGCTCTAAATTTTCATACGCTAATTCCAGCGCTTTGGCCAGGCCTACTATGCCGGGTATATTTTCGGTACCTGCCCGTAACTGCCTTTCCTGTCCGCCGCCATGAATAAGTTTAGATAATGCTGTGCCTTTTCGGCTGTACAAAAATCCGATACCCTTCGGGCCATGAAATTTGTGTGCCGAAGCAGCCAGGAAATGTGCGGGCAACGCAGACAAATTATAAGTGTAATGACCCATAGTTTGCACCGTATCGGTATGGAACAGGGCGCCGTAATGCTGTGCGCAATCTGCAATTGTTTCAATGGCATTAAGATTGCCGACCTCATTATTGGCATGCATTACCGATACCAAGCTACAGGGATTATTTCGCAATAAATTAGTTAAATGATTCAGGTTGAGATTGCCTCGCTGGTCATGCTGCAGATAACTGATACGGATATGGTGGCTTTGCGACAGCGATTTTAAAGTTTGCAATACTGCCGGATGCTCAAAAGGGGTAGTGATTACATGGTTGACATGCGCATGCTCAACTGCAGAAAGGATAGCCATGTTATCGGCTTCCGTACCGCCGGAGGTAAATATAATCTCTTCGGGCGCTGCATTCAGCAATTTGGCAATGGTGGCGCGGCTGTTCTCAATGGCTGCCCTGGTTTGCCGCCCATAACCATGCTGTGCAGAGGGGTTTCCGTAATGATTCAACAAATAAGGAGTCATGGCCTCAAATACGGATGGGTGGATGGGTGTAGTAGCTGCGTTGTCCAGGTAAATTTTCATGTTTTTGTTATTTTGTTAATATCAATTTACCAGAAAGCGCCGGGCGGTGCCGTTAAAATTATTACGCTGCTTATCTTCCTCCGTTAAACGGAGCAGGAGTTGGCACCTTATATCTGAGAATTGATACAGGTTGCCAAGACGTCGTCGGGCCTTTCCCTCGGTCTTTCTGGATAAGTATTTAAAGAACTCTATGCAGCAAATATAGCACTATTATATAATTCCTATAGACTTTATAGGATTTTTT
>CAXTCH010000113.1:0-9156 GCA_964241945.1 uncultured Mucilaginibacter sp. | reverse complement strand
GTCAACACCTGATCAATCCACGCAGCGCAATATTATGGACCGCAGACAATTCATCACCAAAACTGCCGGCGCTGCCCTGCTGCTGTCGGCACCGCTCCATGCTGCGGCCGAATTACTAAGCCTCAACGAACCTGTTACTGTAGGGCAAATTATGGATTTGTTCATCAGCAAAGTACCCGGGGGACCCATTAACGGGACAGTAGATACCCTGAAATCGGGCAGCCGGGAGATCGTAGTGACCGGAATTGTAACTACCATGTTTGCCACTATCGACATCATTAAAAAAGCGATTGCCCTGGGCGCCAATTTTATCATCGCTCATGAACCTACTTTTTATAACCATAAGGATGACACCCAATGGCTGGAGCATGATGAGGTATACCAATACAAAGCCGGCTTATTGAAACAACACAACATCGCCGTATGGCGTAACCACGATTATGTGCATAGCCTGCAGCCCGATGGCGTGTACAAAGGCGTAGTGGAACAATTAGGCTGGCAGGCCTTTGGTAAATTGGATAAAGGCTTGTTTACCCTCACTCCTATTCCTACACTGGCAGGCCTTATTAACCATGCCAAACAAAGCCTGAACGTACCGCATGTGCGTTACATTGGTGATTTGCAGCAACCTTGCCAGCGAGTATTGCTGATGCCCGGCGCTGCCGGGGGCACCCGCCAGATTGAAGGCATACACACGCACCAGCCCGATGTGCTGATGTGCGGTGAAATATCGGAATGGGAAACGGCCGAATATGTGCGCGATGCCCGTGCTGCCGGCAAAAAACTATCGCTGGTGGTATTGGGGCATATTGCCAGCGAGGAGCCCGGCTCGGCATTCATGGCCGGCTGGTTGCGTCAAAACGTACCGGGCATAAAAGTTACGCATATTTCACCGGGCAACTCGTTAAGTTTTGCATAGGCGGTTAGCGTTTAACAGCAAGCTTCATCTTGAAAAAAATTCAATAGGTTATGGAAATCAAAACTGTGCCGGTATTCTTATAGTACAACACCTTTTCAAAAAAATTGATGTTCAATCTCACTTAATGCCAGTAATGCTGTTATATACCTTTGTAGCATTATTTGGTATGCTATCCGTATCATTATAATTTCTCGGTTACACTTTTACTTTTGCCGTTACACAGTAATACTTTAGTCTGCTTAGTTGCATTATCAACTTACAGCTTATGGACTCCTATATTAGTCACGATGCGGGTAGCGTTGCCGAACGTATACTGAATACGATACCTATGGCCTGTTATGAACTGGATCATGAGGCCCGCTTTATCTACATCAACCAAAAAGCCCTGAATTTTTTTGGCCGTACCAAAGAGGAAATGGTGGGTAAGAGCGTATGGGAACTTTTCCCGTCAGTTGAGCAAACCCGGGGATATACTTTAATCATTAATGCCATTCATCATAAACAGGAATCAGTTGCCGAATATTTGTCGGCCATTACCCATACGCCGATCAGCTTGACGGCTACCCCAACCGACAATGGCGTAATTATAAGCTTTACGGAGATTGATGCCAAAGCGAAGGCCGAAAAAGAATTAGAAGACAGCAAAGCCCTGCTGGATGCAGTTACACATATTTCTCCATTGGGTATGGTAGTGTTAAAGAGCATTCGTAATCTTAAACAGCAAATTATTGATTTTGAGTATATCTCCCTTAACCCTGTAAGCCAGGCGATGGCCGGTGCAGATATAGCCGGTCAGCGTATGCTGGACTTATACCCTCACATCAAAAAAAATGGCCTGTTCGATGCTTATATCAATGCAGTTGAGCAAAATATGCCGGTGGATTTTGAGGAATATTATATGCCGAAGCAGCGCTGGTTCAGATGGATGGCCGCAAAGCTGAACGACGGCCTATTCATTTCGGTAGAAGAAATTACCCAGCGTAAGCAGGCCGAGCAGCAAATGCTGGAAGATGCCGCACTGATTCAGGGTATGGCGGATGCCGCCCCCGATATGCTGTATATCATTGATATTACAGACATGTGCAACGTATATGCCAATACCAATATGCAGCGCCTGTTTCAAAAAACGTCCGAAGAGATTAAAGCCATGGGAACCGGTTTTTTTGACGCTATTATTTGCTCTGAAGACCGCAAACATTACTATAAAAATATTGCTGAAATGCGCCTGGCTGCCGACAGCGAAATTAAAGAATTGATGTATCGCCTGCTTGACGGTGAAGGCTGTCTGCACTGGATAAAAACCCGCCGGACCGTTTACAAACGAAATGTGCAGGGAGAGGCTACCCATATCATCGGTATATCGCAGGACATTACGGAACAGGTGGCCTTACAGGAACGTAACCGGCAATTGAGGGAAGAACGCAACGAGATGGAAGAACGCCAACGCCAAGAAATATTCAGGGTTACGCTGAGTACCCAGGAAGAAGAGCGAAAACGTATTGCTGAAAACCTGCATAATAGCCTGGGGCAGATTTTGTATGGTGCTAAACTTAGCTTAAACCGCTTTAACCCGGACAAGCCGGAACGCTCAGCTGAAAATCAGGCAGCTTATCAGCAAATCAATCAATTACTGCTGACAGCAATTAAAGAAACCCGGCAGATATCCTACCAACTGATGCCGGCTATACTGGAAGATTTCGGCCTGCAAAGCGCTATCCGTGATATTTGTGCCCAATTTAATACCTCTGTAAAATTGAAATGTGAATTTGCCGGCTTTACACAAAAGCTGGACACCTATCTGGATATTGCCATTTACCGTATTGTACAGGAATTATTAACCAATATTATCAAACACGCCGAAGCCACTGAGGGTTTACTCCGGATAAAGATCAGCGCTGCCTATATTACAATTACTATCAAGGATAATGGCAAAGGCTTTGATGCCACCAGTTTGCAGGTTAAAGGCATTGGCTTAAAAACCACACGCAATAAAATTAAGCTATTAAATGGCGAGATGCATATTTCTTCAGTACAAAGCAAAGGCACTACCATCAACATCAGTATTCCCAAACAATCACTTCATTAAAATTAGTATAGCTTTGCATGCGGTACTTTTACTTAAATCCCACACCTTTAATTAATCGTCCATGGAAAGAAAGAATCCTATCGATTATATGATCAAAGTAATATTGGCCGAAGACCACAATATTGTACGCAATGGCATTCGCAATCTGTTGGAGCAGGACGGCAGCTTTACCATTATCGGCGAAGCGCCGAACGGTGCAGAAGTACTGAACCTGATAGCCCGCGGTCACGTTCCTGATTTATTGCTTGCCGACATGAACATGCCCGAATTGGGAGGTATTGAAGTAGCCGGGCAATTGAAGGCCTCTCACCCGCAGATAAAAACTATCCTGCTCACCATGCTCGATCATGAAAAATATGTAGTAAAAGCCTTCAAAGCCGGGGTGTCCGGCTATTTGCTTAAAAACGTAAGCTCAAATGAACTGGTGTTTGCCCTTAAACACGTGCACATAGACGGCCGTTATGTGTGTAATGAATTAGCACTCCGCTTTTTGGACCACTTAATGAACCGGTCTGACATGACAGAAAATGCAGACCAGGATTTATCGGTGGAGTTATCCAAGCGCGAAACAGAGGTACTTACCCTTATTGCCGAGGGTTACACTAATCAGGAAATTGCCGACCGGTTGTTTACCAGCAAACGTACCATTGAAGGTTACCGTCAAAGCATGATTGAAAAGACAGGCACTCGAAATACTGCAGCACTCATTAGATTTGCCTTGCAGAACGGCATCGTCAATTAACCTACTGAAGGTCTGAATGTTTAAAGCGCCCTCCTCATTTTTAAGCGTTAAATCAGGTGCCAACCAAGTTCATATATCAGTTGACCAACCACGATAATTAAAATTATCATCTTTTCCGGTGTAGTAACAAGCGCACCTTCAGCCTCAGAAGTTACCTTTTAAACAAAAACCGTATTTACCACGCCATTTTTAAGTAGTTATACTAATAGGGGTAAAAATACAGGCCCTTAACTTCGCAATTAGAAATTGTTGAAGAATGATGATTGTGCTGACTCCCCGGTTGCTTGAGTTTCTAATGGCCGAAGGCTATCGTTACTGTCTGTCGAAAACACTTTGCCTCCATACCCCGGGCATTGATGTAGCGCTCATTTTAAAACCGGTTAAAAATCGCCCCGCGCTGCGGCGCCTGGCCAACGGTTTTGAAACCTATTATGCTGTTGACAATGAGATAAAGATAATGGCGGATGGTATAGAGGATACCATGGCCATAGTAGAACTCAACTCCGCTGAAGCAAGGCAGTATCATCAGCTCGATTTACCTGTTCATGAACTGTAATACAGGGTAAGATGAAAAAAGTGCTGATTCTGGACAATGATCCGGCGGTATTAGATGCCATACAGGAGATTTTAAATTATGCAGGCTATCATAGCAAAGGCATTATCTATACCGATAATATTTTTAAACCGGTTGATGAGTTTAAGCCTGATATTGTACTTATTGATTACATCCTGAACGACATTAACGGTGGTGAAATGTGCCATCAGATTAAAACCAACCCGCTTACCGCGGCTCTGCCGGTTATATTATTATCGGCTTATCCGCGTGTACTAAAATCACTGGGGTATTATGGTTGCGATGCATTTCTTGCCAAACCTTTCAACATGTCCGACCTGACCGATAACATCCGACACTTACTCTCAACGTCTGTTTTTACTAACTCCGCTCATATATCATTCCATGCTTAACAATTCCGGAATCAATAAAGTAATATTGGTTGGCTATGTAGCCAAACAGCCCCGCCGGCATACTATTGATAATGTACAAACCTTATGTTTCCCGCTGGTCACCCAGGAATACATTAAAAAGAACAGCGATAAAACCGAACATCTGGAATGGCATCAAATCAAAATGCCGTTAAATACCATTAGTGCCGAGCATTATGTAAACAAGGGAGACTGCCTTTACCTGCAAGGCAAGATACAAACCCAGCAGTTTACAGACGATATGGGCATACGCCGCTATAAAACGGAAATTATAGCTACCATGATTCAGCCCATGATAATGAAAAGGCCGGAGCTTGTATCAACTACCGGCATGCTGAATAATGTTACAGAAGACATAGATTAAACCTCTCCGGCAGGCTTTACCGCATAGCACAAAAAGAGCCTTAGAGCTCTTTTTGTGCTATGCGGTAAATTTATTTTTAATTTAAAGGCAGTGTAAACCAGAAACTGCTACCCTTTCCCGGCTCACTCTCCACTCCTATATTTCCTCCATGCTTTTTTATGATTTCCGAACTTATATACAGGCCTAACCCCAGGCCCGAGGTTTGGTAATCGGTATAATCGGCGCGGTAATAGCGATTAAACAGATGCGCTTGTTTTTCCGGATCAATACCCGGCCCCGTATCTTTTACAGCTATCCGGGCCATGTTGCCCTGCCGCTCTACAGTAAGGTAAATATCTTTTGACCCGGGAGCGTACTTTACGGCGTTGTTGATAAAATTGACCACTACCTGGTCAATCCGGTGTTCATCCGCATATACCGTCAAATTTTCGTCGCCCTGAAAAATAAGGTTATAATTACCGCCCATACGCACATGCTGGCAACATTGATTGAGCAGATGCGATAACGTAAACTGCGTTTTACTTAACTGCAGCTGCCCCTCATTCATGCGGCTTACATTCAGCAGTTCATCAATCAAAATGATTACTTTCTGCATACTTTTATCGGCCTGCTCAATCAGCTTGGCTATCCGCCCCTCGGCGGCCGGCATATCCTTCATCCGGTTCATTAGCTGTATAGATGCACGCAAACTGGTAATCGGCGTTTTCAGTTCATGGCTGGCTATACTGATAAAGTCATCCTTTTGCTGCTGCAAACGCTTAAGCTCCGTGATGTCCAATACCGTACCCAGTATGCGCATCGGCTGCTTCTGCTCATTGTAATACACCTTGCCCTGCACCCTGATCCAGTGCACCGACTGGTCGGCATGCAACACCCGTGCTTCATAAATGAGCTTGCCGCTGGCTATAGCTTCATCAAAGGCCCTGTCCCGTATCTTCAGGTCTTCCGGATGTATGGCAGCCGCAAATACTTCTCGGGCTACATGCCGGTCAAAACCGAAAATATGGTTAAACCGCTGCGAGGTAAGCATCGCACTGGTGGGAATGTCCAAATCAAAAGTGCCTATTTCGGCGGCGTCAACAGCCAGGCGGCTCCGTTCTTCTGCATCCTGTATCAACCGGCGCGCAATTACCTGTTCAGTAATTTCAATGCCCACCACCAAAATTTCGCTAACCAAACCATCAGACTGCTTTACCGGCTCATACACGAAGTTTACAAACACCTGCTCTGTCACACCCTTGCGTACCAGGTGCAGTTCATGCTCATTGGCTACAAACGGCACACCGGTTTTAATTACCTGATTCATTATAGGTGCATAGGCTTCGGCAGCTTCGGGTACGGCTTCCCATATGGTACGATGGGCAAACTCTTCACGCTTTTTGCCTACCAATTCCAGGTAAGCATCATTTACCTCATCTACGGTCAAATCGCCGGCCCTGATTACGCATATACCTACCGGCGCCTGCTGCACCAAATTACGGAACCGGCTTTCGCTTTGCTTCAAATTGTTGTTCATTTCCTGAAGCCGATCCTGCGATTGCCCGAGCTCTTCGGTAGTAACAATCAACTCCTCATTCAAGGCAGCCAGTTCTTCATTGGCAGCCCGCAATTCCTCGTTCGATGCAGTCAGCTCCTCATTGGTTGCGGTAAGTTCTTCTGTAAGGGCTTGTTCCCGTTGCCGGCTTAAATAGCGCTCGGTTATATCAGTAGCCGTATGCAAAATGCAATAGGTTTGCCCTTGCTCGTTTTTTACAGCCCGGTATTCAAAATCGAAGTAAAAAGTTTGCAATGCACCATCCACTATCAAATCGGCACGGGTATCAGTACCCGAAATGGTAATGCCCTCATGCCATACCTTTCTGAACATAGCAGCAAAAGGCTGTCCGCGCAACTCAGGTAAAGCATCTTCCAAGGTTTCACCAATCACACTTTTATCTTTACCCCATACCCGCAGCATGGCTTCATTGGCCGTTTGTATAATGGCATCCTCAGTTACATGGATTGCGGTAGCAACTTTAGTCAACGACAAAACATCCAACAGTTGCTCATTGCTTAAAAAGTGTACAAATTCGCTCATTTAATCAAAGTGTCTGTCTTAATAATTCACAACAATGTTCAATTGTCAGCCCCTCATTATTGCACAATAAGCAATAAAAAACCTAACCAATAGGAAACCCATTTGTTTATCAGCTTAACAGCGAATACGTAAGTTAGCTTATACGGCTTTTACCTATTTTTTTACCTTTGCCGCATAATACCCAAAAATGAGCGAAAAAGTTTTAGTGATAGGCGCCAACGGACAAATCGGAACTGAACTGGTGCTGGCCCTGCGAGAAAAATTTGGCAACATTCAGGTGATTGCATCCGACATCAATCCGCCGGTAAAAGCCCTTGCCGATGGTTTGTTTGAGCACCTGAACGTGATGGATAAAGATCGCTTACATGAGGTGTTTACACAGCACCGGCCTACCCAGGTATACTTACTGGCCGCTATCCTGTCGGCCACCGGCGAACAGAAGCCGCGTATGGCCTGGGATTTAAACATGATAAGCCTGCTACAGGTAATGGATATGGCGGTTGAGTTTAAAGTGCAAAAAGTTTTCTGGCCCAGCTCCATTGCAGTGTTCGGGCCGCATTCACCACGGCATTATACGCCGCAGTATTGTGTAATGGATCCCAATACGGTTTATGGCATCAGCAAACTGGCCGGTGAGCGCTGGTGCGAATACTACCATGCCAAATACGGACTGGATGTGCGCAGCATCCGTTATCCGGGCCTCATTAGCTGGAAAACAGCGCCGGGCGGCGGCACTACCGACTATGCCGTGCACATATTTTACGAAGCCCTAAAACATAATACTTATGAAAGCTTCCTGTCTGCCGATACCGCCCTGCCAATGATGTATATGGAAGATGCCATCCGGGCTACCCTGCAGCTCATGGACGCGCCGGCTGAGCAAATTACGATCCGTTCGGGCTACAACCTGGCGGGTATCAGCTTTACACCGGCCCGGCTGGCCAAAGAAATTCAAAAGCATCTTCCCGATTTTACTGTTACGTATGCCGGACATGACCCCCGACAGGCTATTGCCGATAGCTGGCCGCAATCTATAGACGACACTCAGGCACAGCAGGATTGGCACTGGAAACCGGCTTATAATTTGGCTCAGCTTACCGCTGCTATGCTTGAAAACCTGAAGAATACCTTAACTTTGTAATTATTTTTAACTTTAAACGCTGATTAATGATGGGTTGCCCGGTCAACGGGTTTATAATCACTAATCATCGTCATGAAATCATAGATATGGGAAGAGCATTTGAGTTCCGTAAAGAAAGAAAATTTAAGCGCTGGGCTAAAATGGCCATACAATTTACCCGTTTGGGTAAGGAAATTGTAATGGCGGTTAAAGACGGCGGCCCAAGTCCCGATACCAATTCGCGTTTACGTACGGCTATGCAAAATGCCAAAGCGGTAAACATGCCGAAAGACCGGGTGGAAGCAGCTATTAAACGCGCCTCGAGTAAAGATGAAAAAGATTACGAAGAACTGGTGTACGAAGGCTATGCTCCGCATGGTATAGCCGTACTGATAGAAACTGCTACCGACAATACAAACCGCACGGTAGCCAACGTTCGCAGTTACTTTACTAAAGTAGGCGGCAGCCTGGGCAAAACCGGTTCACTGGATTTCGTGTTTTCACGCAAGGCCGTATTCCGCTTTGAGCCTGGAGAACGCGACTTGGAAGAACTGGAATTAGAACTGATTGATGCCGGCCTGGAGGAACTGTTTGTAGAAACGGATGAGAACGGGCACGACGAAGCGGTAATACATACGGCCTATGAAGATTTTGGCAAAATGCAGAAAATGCTGGAAGAGTTGGGCATCGAAACCAAATCAGCCAAGTTGGAACGTATTCCGCAATCTACCACCGAAATTTCGGAAACCGATGCAGCCGATGTGATGAAATTAATTGACCGCCTGGAAGAGGATGATGATGTGCAGGCTGTTGATCACAGTATGGCTTAGGGCTTAAAAGGGAGAGGAAAAAACAAGAAAGCGG
>CAXTCH010000112.1:0-9206 GCA_964241945.1 uncultured Mucilaginibacter sp. | reverse complement strand
ATTTATATCATTCTGGCTTCCATCCTTTGGTTCACTTTAGCAGCGGAAACGACCGTTGACCTGTATACCTTAAAGGTGATCATTCAGTTTGCCTTAATTGGCCTGCTGCCCTGGCTCGGCATATTAGCAGGAACTATCGGTATGCACAAGCTGTACCGTGTATGCAATGGATGCGGCAGAACTATCTCCCTTGATAATCTGGCAAAAAGATCTGAACATAATAAAGGGTAGGCAAGATTAAGAAATATAAGAAAACTAAAGTATATGATATCAAACTACCATAAAAGCCGAAAGGAGACTCTCAAGCAATGGCGTTTGCAACCGCGTCCTGCTCTCATAGAATCTCCTCTCCACTTCAAATATACAAAACATCAGCTTTTAATTTGGATAATTTAGATGGCAATAGATAAGGTAAGAAGCTTAGCCAGCCGACAGTTTGAGGTCGTCAGGAAAGGGGAGAAGCTCTCACAAACAGAAATGGCGGAACTGCTGGGCGTTTCCCAGTCCTCTATCCAGCGCTATGAATCGGGCGATACGGCCGTACCGCACGGCATCGTCACCAAGCTGCATGAAAAGTTCGGCATGTCCTACGTTTGGTATTACACCAATAAGGGACCTCGAAAAGATGCACCGGTGAAAAATAACCTGGTGACGGACCTAGCTTCCCAAAACTCGGAAATTGAGCACCTTAAACAGCGGGTGGAGCACTTGAAAGAAAACTTAAGAAAGCTATACCGGGATTTTTATGTTAAGAAGGAAGAAGGGTAAAAAGCAGTGAAAAAAGGCAGTAATTCTAACCGTATTCTACCAATAATCCTTAATCGGCCTTTAAAGGGGCATTAATCAAATAAAATTTATATGTCACAAATATAAGTTAAAATACACACTTTTGTTAATATCCGGTCGGCTTTATGACCTTGGTTTAACACTATAAAAGGTATGCTGTTCTTCAATTTATTTTTGGATATTTTAAAATATACCATTGCCGGCATCGGTGTAGTAGGGGTTGCCTTTTATCTGGTAAAACCTTATCTCGACCGGACGGAGAGAATTAATATACTCGAATTAAAAAAAGCAGCCAGCAGCCAGTTGCTGCCGCTGCGCTTGCAGGCGTATGAGCGGCTGGTGCTGTTTGTAGACCGCATCAATCCGGCTAATATGCTTATCAGGCTGAATGCACATGCTTACAGCGCTGCCGAATTGCAAAGCCTAATCATCAATGAACTGCGCGAAGAGTTTCAGCACAATGCCACCCAGCAAATTTATGTAAGCAGCCGTGCCTGGGGTGTTTTTAAACGGATAAAAGATGATACCGTAAACTTGGTCAACAACGCAGCCCGGGCATTACCTGCCGATGCCGGTGGTTTGGATTTGGGCCGGTTGATTTTAAATCAGCTGGGTCAGCTCGAAGAAAACCCTTATGATATGGCCGGTGCCATCATCAAAAAAGATTTGGAAGAATTATTTTAGAAGGCGATGGCGGATAAAAAGATAGTCACCAGCTCGGGTATTGAGATTAAGAAAGTCTATACCAAACCTTCTGACCAACACGAGCTGCCGGGACAGTTTCCGTTTACCCGCGGCATTCAAAAAGATATGTACCGGGGCAAGCCCTGGACTATGCGCCAGTACGCGGGGTTTTCTACCGCCGAAGAATCCAACAAGCGATATCATTATTTGCTGCAGCAAGGCACCATGGGCCTGTCCGTAGCGTTTGATTTGCCTACGCAAATTGGTTACGACTCTGACCACGAACTGGCCGAAGGCGAAGTAGGTAAAGTAGGGGTAGCCATCGATTCTCTTAAAGATATGGAGATTTTGTTTGCCGGCATCGAGCTGCAAAAAATCACCACCTCCATGACGATTAATGCTACCGCTTCCATTTTGCTGGCTATGTACATTGCCCTGGCCAAAAAGCAGGGTGCCGATTTAATGCAGCTATCAGGTACCATTCAAAATGATATTTTGAAAGAGTACGCCGCGCGCGGCACCTATATCTATCCGCCCGGCCCCTCCATGCGGCTCATTACCGATATTTTTGAGTATTGCAGTAAAGAGGTGCCCAAATGGAATACTATTTCTATTTCGGGCTATCACATCCGCGAGGCGGGTTCTACTGCTGTGCAGGAACTGGCCTTTACCTTAAGCAACGGCAAGGCTTATTTGCAGGCTGCCATTGAAAAGGGACTGGATGTAAATGTATTTGCTAAGCGGTTGTCCTTCTTTTTTAATTGCCATAATAATTTTTTCGAGGAGATTGCCAAATTCAGGGCGGCACGGCGTATGTGGGCACACATTACCCAAAGCCTGGGCGCTACCGATGCCGGGGCGCAAAAGCTACGCTTCCACACCCAAACCGGGGGCTCTACCTTGACAGCTCAACAGCCCATGAATAATATGGTGAGAGTAAGTAACCAGGCGCTGGCAGCAGTGCTGGGCGGTACGCAATCCCTGCATACCAACGGTTACGATGAAGCCCTTTCGCTGCCTACCGAGGCTGCCGCCAAAGTAGCACTGCGTACCCAACAAATTATAGCCTTTGAAAGCGGGGTTACCGATACGGTTGACCCACTGGCAGGCTCGTATTTTGTAGAAGCGCTGACTGATGAGATAGAACAGGCCGCTTACGCTTACATAGATAAGATAGACGCCATGGGCGGATCGGTGAAAGCTATTGAGCAGGATTATATGCAGCAGGAGATTGCCCGTTCGGCTTATCAATACCAAAACGAAATTGAAAACGGGGAACGGATTTTGGTAGGAGTGAACCGCTTTACTGAACCTGAAGGCGATGCAACTGAAGTATTTAGGGTAGATGACGCCATACGCCAGCATCAGATAGAAAAACTGGTTGTCCTAAAAGCTGAACGGGATGCGGATAAAGTGCAACAGGTTATTAATCAATTACATACAGCGGCGCAGGGAAATGCTAATTTGATGCCTTATATCATTGAAGCGGTTGAAAATTACGCCTCATTAGGCGAAATAGCCGATATTTTGCGAAAAGTGTTCGGCGAATATTAAGTGTATATAAAATTAATGTTGCTATACAGTTAACCAAATTCAGACAGTTGGTTAAACACTTTAGCTCAAAAATTTATTGTTCGCATTCACAGCCACTTAAATGTTTTCAACAAAAGTTATCCACATTGTGGCGTAAGTATTGAGGTGATAAACACGGATGATGTTAGCTATTTGCTTTGTCATTCTCAACAAAACAACATCGCAATGAAGCCTGCATTACATCAACCTAAGGGTTCTGGAACAACGCCCAACCGAATTGGAATTTCATATCATTTTATTCCGTATTCTGTTAATTAAAGTGAAAATAAATATTAACAAAAACTCCGAAAACAGTTTTTTTTATCCACTTTTTTTCAAATATTCGATATTCCGTAGGCAGCCGAAAAGAAGTTGTGCCGGGCTTTAGAAATCAACATTTTATCACTTTTGATATGGAAAAAAATTGTACTCACGTATGGAATAGTTGCCTTCAGATCATCAAAGACAACATTCCGGCACAAAGCTTTAAGACCTGGTTCGACCCGATTAAAGCTTTGCGTTTGGATGGAAGTGTATTGACGATACAAGTCCCGAGCTTATTCTTTTACGAATGGCTGGAGGAACATTATGTGGGCCTTCTGCGTAAAACCATCAAAAATCAGCTCGGCGAAGAAGGCCGGCTGGAGTACAACATCGTGGTCGATCAGTCATCCCCCAGCAAGCCGTATACTACCAATATGCCCTCGAACGGAAACGGTGCTGAAGCTAAAAACCAGTCAATGCCGATGCCTATATCCTTAAACAAGGATATCAAAAACCCGTTTGTAATACCCGGCCTCAAAAAGTTGAATGTTGACCCGCAACTGAATCAGAATTACACCTTTGAAAACTTTGTAGAAGGCGATTGCAACCGTTTGGCCCGTTCGGCAGGTTACGCAGTAGCTGCTAAACCCGGCGGTACCTCCTTCAACCCGCTGATGGTATACGGATCGGTAGGTTTGGGTAAAACCCACTTGGTGCATGCCATCGGTAACGAAATTAAACGTACACAACCCGATAAACTGGTATTATATGTAAGCTGTGAAAAGTTTACCCAGCAGTTTGTAGATGCCCTGAAGCATAACAACATCAACGACTTTGTGAATTTTTACCAGGCCATTGATGTGCTGATTATGGATGATGTGCACAACTTTGCCGGCAAGGAAAAAACGCAGGATTTCTTTTTCCATATCTTTAACCACCTGCACCAAACCGGTAAACAGCTGATTATTACTTCAGACAAAGCGCCTAAGGATTTAGCCGGTTTAGAAGAGCGTTTGCTGTCGCGTTTCAAATGGGGCTTATCTGCCGACCTGCAGGTGCCCGATCTGGAAACCCGTATGGCTATCCTGAAAACCAAAATTTACCAGGACGGCATCCAGTTACCTGATGACGTACTGGAATATGTAGCGCACAACATTGATAACAACGTGCGTGAACTGGAAGGCGCAATGGTATCTCTGCTGGCCCAGTCTACCTTAACCCATAAGGAGATTGACCTGAACCTAGCCAAGCACATGCTGAAGAATTTTGTTAAAAATTCTTCGAAAGAGATTTCCATGGACTACATCCAAAACCTGGTATGCGAATATTTTGAAGTACCGGTAGAAATGATGAAATCACAAACCCGCAAACGC
Source organism: uncultured Mucilaginibacter sp. (assembly GCA_964241945.1). Lineage (GTDB taxonomy): Bacteria > Bacteroidota > Bacteroidia > Sphingobacteriales > Sphingobacteriaceae > Mucilaginibacter. Next base: position 4,527 of record CAXTCH010000112.1, on the reverse strand, counting down.
GAAATTGTGCAGGCCCGTCAAATTTCTATGTACCTGTCAAAAGCCCATACCAAAAGCTCATTGAAAACTATCGGTCATTTCTTCGGCGGCCGTGACCACTCAACCGTGATATATGCCTGCCAGACTGTAGAAGATTTGATTGATACCGACAAGAAGTTTAAAAACTACGTAGCCGACATTCAGAAGAAACTGAAGATGTCGTAACTGTTATTAATGATAAAATGTGGAAAGCCTTGCATTATCGTGCAGGGCTTTTTAATTTTATAGGTATGAAACGTATACTCATCTTGCTTACTGCGTTAGTCTTAGGCGCAAATGCCTATGCACAGTCTACTGAAAACACAGCCATTAAACAAACCATCAACACCTTGTTTGAGGGCATGCGCAAGGGCGACAGTACAATGGTGCACGGTACTTTTGCCAACGGAATGGTTCTGCAAAGTATAGCCGAAAAAGCCGATGGCAGTACAACATTAGTAAGTGAACCAGCCGAAGATTTTTTGAAAGCCATAGGCACACCACATAAAGAGGTATTCGACGAGCGTATCACCATCACCGATATTAAGGTAGATGGCGCATTAGCCAGCGTGTGGGCGCCGTACAAATTTTATATGGGCAATAAATTCAGCCATTGCGGGGTAGATGTATTTCAACTGATGAAAATCGCTGCCGGCTGGAAAATCATTTACATTGTGGACACCCGGCGTAAGGATGACTGTGTGGAATAATAATGCTCACTGAATAGTTTTATAAAAAGACTCACGGTAGGTGTCTCCAACAGGTATGATGACGTTATTAATAAATATCCGACTGCGTTCAATAGAGCTGATATGCCGTAAGGCTACTACATAAGATTTAGATACCCGGACGAATTCCTTCTCAGGCAATTGTTCCTCCGTTCTTTTCAATGTTTGTAGGCTTAAAATACGTCCGGTGGTTGTATAAATAGATACATAATTTTGCAGTGCTTCTATATACAATATGTCTTTGAGGCTGATTTTCTGTATACGGTATTCAGTTTTAACAAAAATAAAGTCAGTCCGTTCCTGAGCCGCAGGTGGTTGGCTGGCCTTTAAAGTATTAGACAGCGTAAACTGCATGAGTAAGCGCGCTTTTTCAGCCGCCCGGTAAAAACGCTCAAAAGAAACAGGCTTTAATAAATAGTCAATTACATCATGTTCAAACCCTTCAAGTGCATATTCGGCGTAGGCAGTGGTTAAAATTACTTTACACTGGTTGCCTGCAATCTTCATAAACTGAAGTCCGGTAAGTTCAGGCATTTGGATATCCAGAAATACAAGATCAACTTTTTGTTCACTTATACAACTCAATCCCTCAATAGGATTAGTGGTACTGCCGGCAAAAGTTAAAAAGGGTACTTTACTGATGTAATCGGCAATAACATCAATGGCTAAGGGTTTATCATCTATAATCAGGCAGCGAATATTCATAGCAGATTTAAAGTAAGATGTGCGCTGTAAGTATCAGTTGTCTCTTCAATATGAAGGTGATGATGGTTAGGGTACATCAATTCTAACCGGCGTTTAATGTTGTTTAATCCGATGCCTCCTGTTTTATCCTTCTGGTAGTAATTTTTTGTGTTATATACTCTGAAGTCTATATTTTTTTCGTCGGCTTGTAACTGAATGCTTACAGGATGTAGCGGGTCATTCAAAACTCCATGTTTAAATGCATTCTCCATTAATCCGATAAATAACAGTGCAGCTACTGGCTGGCTACTTATTAAGCCTTTAGGGCTAAAGTCAATATAAGCTTTCCCCTTCGCACTGATGCGCTGCAGTTCTATCACATTATTTAAATAATTTACTTCACTGCTGAGTGGCATCATATCTTGCTGCCCTTCCCTCAGCATATAACGCAACAACTCTGACAACTTAAGCAAAGCTTCCGGTGCCTGATCTGATTTTTGATAGCTAAGCGAATAAATATCATTAATAGTATTAAATAAAAAATGCGGATTTACCTGCGCACGCAGAAACGCCAACTCGGTTGTTAGCTTTTCATTAGTTAGTTCCTCCTGTTGTTGTTTATGCCGGTACCATCCTTCAATTACATAATAAATAATACCATAAACAAAATAACTGGGCAAATAATAAAATATGGCATTTTGTATGTACCGGCTTACCGACAGTACATGGTCTCTGTAATTATTAAAATGTAAAACCGGCAGATAAAAGTGATACTCTAACAGGTAACGCATTAATAAAATACCGGCTGCCGTAAGAGCAGTGTAGCAAAAAGCGATAAAGTAAGTTTTTTGGGAAAGTATTTGAGGTGCTACCAAAAAGTAGCCACTATAAAAGCAAAAAGCCGCAATAGCAAGGTAACCGGTTTCAATCAGCAAATATTTGATAAACAATGTCAAGCCCGGTACCTCATGCCAGGGAGCAAAAAACAGATGATTATTATAGTTAACTGCTACGTGGCTGGCCATAATCAGTAACCATACCAGCCCATTTAAAAGTATGATGTATTTACGCTGCACGGGTTAAATATAAAAACGAAGTCAGACTTAACTGCATCTTAAGGATAAACCGCCTGTTTTTAATGACGAAAGTTCTTTATATCTACTAATGGTTTAACAGGCGCTACGGGCAATTTCATCATTAAATACCAGGCGTTGGTCAATCAGTTAAAGAAAATTATTTACAACTGATGTCATTTGATCAAAATTGAATTATCATGAAAAGATCTGTTTTATTTGCTCTTACATTTTTCCTAAATTTCGCCGGTATAGCTCAGGAAAAGCTTACCGTAGGTGTGCATCCCGGCGTTGAATTGTTCACTATCATTCAAATGCTTGCTGGTAAGTCTAACCCTCCTAACCCTTCTGCCTACAGTAAGGAGGTATCAGTGTACTTCGATAAGTATAAAGAACACCCGGCCGTAAAAAAAGCAGCTACTTTTGGCGGCTATTATGATTTGCCTGAATTAGGTTGGTGCATGAGCAATTTTCCTGACATAAAGATATATCAGCCTGATAGCATAAGTTGGTATAAATTATATGGTAAAGGAAATATTTTAGAGTATTTGAAGCTGTGCAAGGACTTTTTTAATGATACTCACTTTTGGAGCTTTTACCAGCAACACTTACTACGCTATAATACTTGGGGCGACCAGTTAAAAGCACCTGTCGATTCGGCTCAGCTTATAAATAAACTGGAAGGTTTTTATAAATATAAGGCAGATGTAAAGTGGTATATCTGCATAGATCCATTAAACAGCAGCGGTTCGCATGCTATTATGACCAAAACACTTAACCCACAGTTTAAAGATGAACTGGTGTACATGACGGGATACTTTAACCGAAGCAGTACAACAGATAAAGACCCGGTGTTTGAATTTAATAACTTTGATAATTTGGTATGGCATGAAGGCAGCCATATTTACATTAGCGGCGTGTTGGAGCATTATAAATCAGAAATTGCAAAGCTTTCTTATCTGTTTAATAAAGAGGACGAAGGAATGAAGCGTAATGGCATAACTAACTGGCCTTATTGCTTTGATGAGAACATGGTACGCTCTATTACGGCTTGCTTATATAAAGAATATCGTACAGAACGGCAATTTAAACGGCAGGTTGCACGCGAAACCGTTAGTGATTTTATTTATGTAGAGGAACTAACACCTTTTATTTACCAGAATTACATCTTATCTAAACGCTATAAAAACTTCGAAGAATTTTTTCCGCAGATATTGACATTTTTAAAGAAAGAGCATCCTGAAAAGTAAATCCAATATCTTATCCAATCTTCGCCATTGCATAAAACAGGCCGGCTACGTGCATGGCCTGTTTTATTTCATTACGGGCCAGCATTTGCTTTACCTCGTCAACGGTATAAAATTCTACTTTAATATCTTCGTGTTCATCCAGGTGCTGGCCGGTTACTTTTTTGCCGCCGCGGGCTAAAAAGCAGCGCATGGTATTGTTGCCGGTAGAGGGGTTGGGCCACAGGCTGCACAGCAGTTCCAGATCATCAAAAGCGTAGCCGGTTTCTTCCAGCAATTCTCGTTTGATGGCCTCTTCCGGCGTTTCACCGGCATCTGTTACACCGCCCGGAATCTCGAGAGATACTTCGCCAACCGCATGCCGGTATTGCCTTACCAGGATAATCTTATCGTCCTCGGTTAAGGCTACCGCATTTACCCAGTCGGCATATTCCAGCACGTAGTAATCTTCTACTATACGGCCGTCGGGCATTTCACAACGATCGGTACGCAGGGTGGCCCATGTGCCTTTATGTATGTAGTTTGAGGAAAGCAATTTCCATTTCAAGTTTTCAGACATTGATTAAAAAGTCAAAAGTCAAAATTAAAAAGTCAAAACAGCAGCAGCTCAATAAAATTCGAACTATGAACTTACCAGCTTCCGCTGCTGCCGCCGCCGCCAAAGCTGCCGCCGCCAAAACCGCCGAAGCCGCCACCGGAATCGCCTCCGCTACCGCCTGAACTGCCACCGCCCCAGCCGCCACGGTTACCGCCGCCGCCCAACAGGTTACCTGCTAA
>CAXTCH010000111.1:0-9349 GCA_964241945.1 uncultured Mucilaginibacter sp. | reverse complement strand
TTCATTTGGTGCAGGTATTCAAAGTAATCTGCATGCAGGGCGCCGTCGCAATTTTCAGGTGTAAGCCCGGCGCTCATTAAGTGTTGTTTATAGCGCTCGCTGATAATTTTTACAATATCAAAATGCCTTTGCTCATGGTTCAATACCTCGTCAAAGTGAGCATCATATTTTACCCGGCAGTCGCTTTTAGGCAAATAAACTCTCATGGCCACTTTTAAGTAAATGATTCCTTCTTTCACGGCCACGTGTTCATCAAAACCAAACCAAGGGAATACATCCGCGGTGTAACGACTGTTGATGTCTTTGTCCCTGAAATCGGCCCAGGTAAGCGGGCGGTTGGCATCATAATAAATAGTATCGCCATTCATTTTCCCGGCGTAGTCGGTAAAACTTAATTTAACAGCGGTTGCCAGTTGCGGGTTGATATCGGCCTGCTTATTCATCCAGTTGTTGAAATAAACCAAAGCATTTATCAAGCTATGCCGTAAAGCAGGCTCAACAGGCTGTTGGTTGCCGGCGGGCCGGTTATACCGCATGCCGCCCTCATAATCAATTAAATGCACTATGCCGTCTGCGCGGCGGATTCCAAAAGATAAGTCAACTGTTACCTTACCATCCACCCGCCTGCCGGATAAGGCGCTTTCTACAACCTTCAATTGCTTAACCTCAATAACTATCGGCCGCAGTTTATTCCCGCCTGTTACATTATGGTACATAAAGCTTTGTAAAGCGGTCAGTGTTCCTCCCTGTAAATCAGCCGTTGCTATACTGTTATCCTCCGCAACAAGCCAAGCAACGGCCGAATTACCGGCACGGCCATCCTCCACATCAGCCACAAAAAAAGTAGGGGCGGCTATTGGCGCTGCCTCATTTTGTAATATAATGATATGTGTTAATGGCGGCCTGGCTGTAAAGCTTTGTACAAACACAGCAATGGCAACCAAAGCAACAGCGTTAATAAAGGCAAATAAGGCGTATAGCTTGTGATACATTACAACACAAACGATGAATGCATAAGTATGGTACGTTAATTTACACACACCTAAGCATTTGACAACTTATTGACGATTGATAAATTCCCTGGGCGGGATAATCTTTTATAGTATTTAATATAACCATATTTGCACCTGAAAAGTAGCAACAAACCTTCATTGCAAAGCCGCCTGCCATTGGTCTTTGTAACAAAACTTGTTGCAATAAATACCATCAGCTTTTTACCTTCGTTTAAAATGTGCTTTACCATTTGTGATTAAGGGGGGAGGATTGCATTTTTGCATTTGCTTCATTGCCCTACCATCAAGGATTAACCTTATGATTAAACTCAAGTACGTAACCTTAAGTGCTCCCCTGTTGCTGTCCCTGCCTGCATTGGCGCAGCAAAACCCTTCGTTCAACTTTTACCGAACCTATCATACGGCTACTGAGCTGCTGGATAAGCAGAAATTTGTAGCCGCTGCCGAGCAGTTTCGGTTAATTGAACAAAACCGGCTGCAGGCCCTCAACCAGCCCCGCTTCGAAACCGAACTGTCGCTGATGCAGGAGAACGCCCAGTATTATGAGGCCCTGTGTTCGCTGGAGTTGGGTAATGAGGATGCAGAAAGCATGTTTCTGCGCTTTATTAAAGAGCACCCTGAAAACCCGCTGAGCAAGCTGGCTTATTTTCAAATTGGTAAATATTATGCGAAGCAAAACCGTTACGAGGAAGCGCTGAAGTGGTTCGATAAAATTAAAGCCGGCGATTTAAACGGCCGCGAAAACACAGAATATAAATTCAGGAAGGGTTACGCCTATTTTGAAACCAACGATTATAAAGATGCCCAGGCGCTGTTCAGTGAGGTAAAAACCACCAACTCGCCCTTTACGCTGGATGCTACCTATTACTTTGCTTATATCGCTTACCTCAACAAAGATTATGATCTGGCCCTGGTAAACTTCGAGCGTTTAAAGGGTTCCAAAAAATACGAGAACAGCTATCCATATTACATTACTGCCGTTTACTTTTTAGATAAGCGTTATGATGATGTAATCAGCTATGCGGTTCCTATCCTGAGCTCTACCCATCAGCAGCACGAGACAGAAATGCTGCGCCTGGTGGGTGCAGCGTATTTTGCCAAAGCTAATTACCCGCAGGCGGTAACTTACTACAGCCGTTTCCAGCAGCAGGACCTGGGCCGCACCCAAAACTCGCAGGACAGCTACCAGATTGGGTATGCGTATTACAAGGTGGGTAACAACAGCAAAGCGGTTACCGAACTGGAAAAACTGGTTGACCAGACCGACGTTTACGGCCAAAGCGGTAACTATACCTTGGGCACTATATTTTTAAAGCAAAACAATAAACAAAGCGCCCGCAATGCTTTTCAGGTAGCTTCGCGGCTTGATTTCGACAAGCAAATACAGGAAGATGCATTATACCAGTATGCCAAACTATCCTATGAATTAGGCTTTAATACCCAGGCGCTGGATGCTACCCGCTTATATCTTAGAAATTACCCGCGCTCTGCCCGTACTGATGAAGTAAAAACCTTACTGGGCGAGGAATTGCTCAACTCGCATAACTACCGTGAGGCAGTGGAAATATTAGAGCCGATTGTAAATACTTCGGAAAATGCACAGCGCGCCTACCAAAAAGTTACCTACTACCGGGGCTTGGAATTTTATAACGAACGTGCTTTTGAAAATGCGATCGGCATTTTTATTCGTTCGTTAAAGTATCCGCTTGACCCTAACATTACAGCGCTTACGACCTATTGGGAAGCCGAATCGATGTACGAGGTGCGTAAGTATGCCGAATCGGTGGATAAGTTTGAAGATTTTATGCAGATGCCGGAGGCCAAACGTACTTCGGTGTTCAACTATGCAAACTACGGCCTGGGATATGCTGCTTTTGGCGATGAACAATACCGCAAAGCCGCCACTTACTTCGAGCGCTTCTTAGATGGCGACGAAAAAGACCGCAACACTATCAACGACGCAATTACCCGAGTGGCTGATAGTTATTTTGTATTAAAGAACTACCCTTCTGCTCTTAATTATTATAATCGCATTATTGCCCAGCACAGCCAGGGCGAAGATTATGCCTTGTTCCAACGCGGCATGATTCAGGGTTTACAAGGATCACTGGATGCTAAAATTTCAACCTTGAATGATGTGCTCAGCCAATTTCCAAATTCAGACTTTGCGGATGATGCGGCTTTTGAAATCGCCTACACCTACTTCTTAAAAAATAATGGTCAGCAAGCGCAAACCCAGCTGCAGGCTATGATTGATAAGTATCCGCGCAGCAGCTATATCCCGCGTGCTTTGCTGACGATCGGCTTAATCAACTATAACGCCAATCAGGACGATGCTGCAGTAGATGCCTTCAAGAAAGTAATCTCCAGCTATCCGCAAACAGATGAGGCGAAGCAATCTTTGAAGCAGATTGAAAAGATTTATACCGATAAGGGCGACGCGCAAACCTTCATCAGCTATGCAGCCACTACGCCTATCGGCAATTACACAGCTGCAGAGCAGGAAAGCATCATGGTAACGGCTGCCAACAATTTGTACCTGAAAGGTGACTGGCAGGGTGCTGTATCTGCGGTGAACGCCTATTACGATAAGTTTAAAAATCCGATTTACGATAAGCAGCTGCGGTTCATCCGCGCGCAGTCGCTGGTACAGTTGGGTCGTACCAATGAGGCGGTGGATGATTACCACACCATTTTAAATGACTGGACCAGCGCTTATACGGAGAAATCGCTGATCAGCATTTCTCAGATGTATATCTCGCAGAAAAAATATAACGAAGCGGTAGTATACCTGAAACGCCTCGAAACCAATTCGGAATACAAAGCCGATTATACATTCGCGGTAAACAACCTGATGGTTTGCTATGCCCGCATGAACATGCCGGATGATGTATTGCATTACGTAAAACTGGTGCGTGAAAATGAAAAATCATCCGAAGAAGATAAGTACAAAACCGGCTTATATGCAGGTCAGGCTTATATGCAAAAAGGTAACACCACCGAGGCGCTGAAAGAACTGAACTATACAGTAGCCAATACCAAAACCATAGCCGCGGCCGAAGCCAAATACACCATTGCCCAAATTGAATACAACCAGGGTAATTACAAGGCATCGCAAAAAACCTGTTTCGAGCTTTCGCAAAAACTGCCTAACTATGATTACTGGGTAGCCAAAGCCTTCATTTTATTGGCAGATGATTACATTGCACTGAAAGACACCTTCCAGGCAAAAGCCACACTGCAAAGTGTGATTGAGAATTATAAAGCCGATGACGATATACTACCTGCAGCCAAAGCCAAGCTACAGAAAATAAGTCCGCAAAGATCGGTACCTGCACAGCAGGCGCCGGCAGATACTGCTACTGCAGCACCTGCCAATATGGACAACAGCCCGGACATCAAAGCTGATACCACCAAGAACACCCCTGTTAACCCAAGCGAAAACAAAGAAATAAAGCAATAATGAAATCTGTAAATTATAGCCGACTACTGCTTACCCTGACTTTTGCCCTTTGCTTTATTTCTGCGGGCGCACAGGTAAAGAAACAGCCCGCTAAAAAGCCTGCGGCGCCAACCGCAAAGAAACCTGCGGCCAAAAAACCTGCCGCTCGTACCACCCGGCCGGCAAATAAACCGGCTGCCGCCAAATTGGGTGATGCGGCTACACGGGTACCTGCCGATACCACGAAACGCGGCGGTCAATCCGCTGCAGGCAATAATGGCACCAACCCGGGACTATCAGAAGAAATTGTGGTAACCACTACCTACAAGCCGGTGTTGGCCGATGCAGTAAAAATTCGCCGCAATCCGAATTTAGAGGACGTTACGCCTTACCGGGCACCATTAACTTACAATTCATTACTGGATAAGAAGCTGACCAAAGACAATGAAATACGCCCGTTGCAAGCGATGCCGATGCCGGCCGAACATGACACCCTGCGTTACGACAATTATGTGAAAGCCGGCCTGGGAAGCCTGAAAACCACCTATGCCGAAGCCTATGTAAACAACGGGCAGGACCAGGCCATGCAGATTGGCGCTTATGCCAAACACTTTGCACAGCAAGGTACGCTTACCAAGCAAAACGAAATGCGCGATGATTTAAGTATTTTTGGCAAAAACGCAGGCGATAACAATACCATCAGCGGTCGCATCAATTACAACTACCGCAGCAATTATTTTTACGGTTACGATCAGGTTACTCCGCCTGCCACCGCATTTACACCCGGCAAACAGCACTTCAACACCATAGGTGCAGAAGGCGAACTGGCGAAAAACTATAAGGATACCGACCGTGCGTTCACCTATGCTTTAAAACTAAAGGGCTATGCATTCAGCGATGCCTATAAAGCGCGTGAAAATAACATTGTGGTATCCGGCTTTTTAAACCAAACCATCAAACAGTTTTATGCCGGTTTAGGCGCTTCATTAGATGTTGCCAGTCAAACCGATAGCGCGTACTCACAAAATAACAGCCTCCTTCGCCTCAATCCTTATTTGAAATTTCAGGGCACCAATTATAAAATTGATGCAGGCGTTAACATTGTAGACCAATTTGGCTATGCATCCAAGTTTTATATCTTCCCTGCTGCCAAGCTGGAATTTCAGGTAATACCGAACTACGTGCGTTTGTTTGCGGAAGCCAAGGGTGATGTAAACCGTACTTCGTTATACGAGTTATCGCTGGTCAATCCGTTCCTGGGGCAAAATTTAAATATCCAAAATTCGGTCGATCAACTGGATTTAGCAGTAGGCCTGAAAGGCACTATTTTACCGGGTTTGAGCTTTAAGGCGTCCTTCTTCCGCAACAGCGTAAAAAACCTGCCTTTGTTAGTGAGCAACTTTAACACCACCGGCGTAAATAACAAATTCACCGTAATTTACGACAACGGCCGGGCCCGCATCAGCGGCTTTAACGGTGAGCTGGATTATAAAGCCTCAGATGGTTTCGATTTATTCGGCCGTGTAGAATTTAAAGATTACTCACTGGCCAGCCAAGCCCAGCCCTGGAATTTGCCCAAATTTAAACTCACCGCCGGTACGGTTATCCATATCAGCAACAAAGTGGATATTAACGGCTCCCTGTTGATTCGTGGCTCAGCGCTTGACCCGCATCCGGCTGATAACAGCGTAGGCAGTACCATCACTTACAGCACCATTAAATCATACGCCGATTTAAGCGCCGGCGTACAATATAAAGTGAATAAGCGGTTTAACCTTTTTGCCCAGGCCAACAATATTCTTAACGCAAAGGAGCAAACCTGGTTATACTACCCTAATTACGGATTTAATATTTTTGGAGGTGTAGGGTTCAGTTTTTAATTGTTATTGCAGAAACCAAGCTTTTACTTAATTTTATCCTCTATGGATTTAGCTGTTTATATAGGCGAGCTGCTGCGGCAGCGGGGTGTGCTAAGCGTTCCGGGACTGGGCAAGTTCGCCCAGGTACGCATGCATGGCTATTATGATGAGGATCAGGGCGTATTCTATCCGCCTCACTATGAAACCAGTTTTACAGAAACAGATGCCGACGACGCTACCCTGGCCCAGTATATCAGCAGCATTAAAAGCATTTCAGTTACCTCGTCTGATTTTTTTATTGACAAATACGTAAGCAATGTTAGAAAACAAGCAGCTAAAGAGGTGGTGCAGTTAGACCAATTGGGCTGGATGAGCCTGCAGGGTAAATCACTTCAATTTAAGCCGAACGCAAACACCAATACTTACGAACAGGAATATTTTGGCCTGCCGTCCTTATCGGTAAATAAAATCTGGGAACAGCTTTCCGGTTACCGCCGGCCTGCGGAACCGGCACCTGCCAGCCAGCCGGCAGTAAGTGCCGGAGCAGCATCTGCTCCTGTTACGGCAGCCAAACCAGCAACGGTTACACCGCCGGCTACACCCGAATTGGCAATTTTTCCGGAAGTTATTAATCTGAAAAATGATACCGCCGAGCCAGCCCGATCTGCAACGCAGGGAACAAGAACCGGTACAGCGAGACCTGCTGAAGAAAAAGCCAAGATTAATTTTTGGATTTTACTGGCTATTATTGTGGTTGTGGCAGCCATTATTCTGCTGGCACTGTATAAATACAAACCTGCCTTTTTCGGCAATACTGCGGTGCTCAATTATTCAGTGGAAAGTTATTACGCTGCCATTAGCAGCACCGTTAAGCATATTAATAGATAAAAAAACTCCCTTAAATATTTCTTTAAATGACGATTCTCGCTCAAATCACAGACACCGCACATAAACTGGCCGATACCTTAAATCATACCTCGCAAAATACGGCTGCCATCCAGGATCAGGACCTGCGCTTCGGCGACCTGCTGATTAAAGGGGGCTGGGTAATGGTTCCTATCGGCATTTTGGCAGTACTGGGTCTGGTTATCTTTTTTGAACGTTATTTTACCATCCGCAAAGCGGCCCAAAACGAGTCGAACCTCATGAACCAGGTGCGCGGCAGCATCATGGCCGGCAAACTGGATTCCGCCATTGCTGTAGCCCGCAACAGCAACTCACCGCTGGGCCGTATGCTGCAAAAAGGCTTGCTGCGCATTGGCCGGCCTATCAGAGAAATTGAAGGCGCGATTGAAAACGTAGGCAAGCTGGAAGTAGCTAAGCTGGAAAAAAATATCGGCATCATCGGTATTGTGGCGGGTATAGCGCCGATGTTCGGCTTCTTGGGTACTATTGCCGGGGTAATTAAGATTTTTTATGATATCTCCAAAACAGATAACATCAGCATGGGCGTTATCTCGGGCGGTTTGTATGTAAAAATGGTTACCTCTGCTGCTGGTTTGTTTGTGGGTATTGTGGCTTACGTTTGTTATCACATTTTAAACATGATGGTGGACAAAGTGATTTTGAAGCTGGAAACCGATGCCGTTGAATTTATTGACCTGTTAGAAGAACCTGCCACCGTATGAACCTGAGAAGAAGACAAGCCCGCGCAGGCGCCGAAGTGCATACCTCGGCCATGAACGATATTATGTTCTTCCTGCTGCTGTTTTTCCTGATTGCTTCTACCGTAACTAACCCGAACGTTATCAAGCTGATGCTGCCAAAATCATCGTCGGGGCAGTCGGTATCTAAAAAAACCATTACGGTATCTATCACCAAGGATTTAAAATATTACATCGACAAAAAGGAAGTAGCCGAAGATCAGATATCCAATACCCTGGCTACTTACCGCAAGCTGGCTACTGAACTGACTATTGTATTGTACGTAGACCGTTCTGTAGCTATCCAGAATGTAGTGCAGGTAATGGATACGGCACAAAAATTGAACATCAAACTGGTATTAGCTACCGAACCTAAATAATTATGAATTACCGCCAGCAGGAAAATAATTACCCCAAAGCATTTTTGGCCACCGGTGTGATACTGGCGCTGGTAATGGCTTTGAGCTATTTCCTGGTGTTTAAAATGCCGCCTAAAGAGGATGAAGGCACCGGCGGTATACTGGTAAACTACGGCACTACGCCCGAAGGTATGGGCGATGATTACATGAGCACCGAAGAACCGGCGGTAGCCGAAAAGGCCAACCATGTAAAGCCCACCAAGGTAACCCAGGCCCCGCCCACCGAGCAAAAAACACAGGAGGATAACAGCAATAAAAAGATAGTTACCCAAAACACCGAGGATGCGCCCGAGGTAACTGCCAATGATAAAAAGCCCAGCACTAACGTAGCCACCTCGCCCACCAAAAATGTGGTAACAAAGCCTACGGTTAATCAGAATGCCTTGTACAAAGGGAAATCTAACGGCGGCACCGGCGAAGGTGACGGCACCGGCAACAAGCCCGGCAACCAGGGCGTACCTACCGGCTCTACGCTTACACCCGACTACGGCCAGGGCGGCAATGGCACCGGCGGAAATTTGCAGGGCGCTGCGGGTCGTAGTTTCTCGGTAAAACCCAGCCTGTCGGTAGATCATAATGTGGACGGCGTAGTGGTGGTAGATATTATTGTAGATAAAAACGGCAACGTTACTTATGCCCAGGCCGGCCGCGGTACCACCGTTGACAATGTGAATGTGATTCAAAAATGTGAGGACGCTGCCCGCCGCGCGCATATCACTTCATCTGAAACCGCACCCGATCAGCAGCGCGCAAAGATTGTATTTAGGTTTAAGTCGAGATAAGCAGCGTTTTAAAAAGCAAAACGTCACCAATCGTAGTTTTAATTATTCGAATCACTCTTAAGCTTCTATTTGATAGCTGCTATGTTTTAATATATTTTAGCAGAGGGATGAATTTATGACAGCCATTGAGTTACTAAGCGCTTATCGGCGAGGTGCAATCGATGAGTTAGAAGCTAAAAGGTACTATGAGT
>CAXTCH010000110.1:0-9367 GCA_964241945.1 uncultured Mucilaginibacter sp. | reverse complement strand
CCTGGCCGGGGTTCAGTTCAATGTTGTGAATGATAGAACCCAGCGGAATGCTTTTCAGCGGTAAGGTGTTACCTACTTCGGGAGCAACGCTATCGCCTGAGATAACGGTTTGACCTACCTTTAAACCTTCAGGAGCAATCATGTATCTTTTCTCGCCATCAGCATATACCAACAGGGCAATGCGTGCCGAACGGTTAGGGTCATACTCAATGGTAGCTACCTTTGCCGGGATATCGAATTTATTACGCTTGAAATCAATCAAACGGTAAGCTTTTTTGTGTCCGCCGCCTAAATAGCGCATGGTCATTTTACCACTGCTGTTACGGCCGCCTGATTTTTTGATAGAAACTACCAGTGACTTTTCAGGTACGTTGGTAGTGATATCGGAGTTATCAGCGCCCACTCTGAAGCGGGTACCGGGAGTAACCGGTTTAAATCTTTTTACTGCCATCTCTCTTTTTATATTGCGCTATAAAAATCAATTGTTTCACCATCCTTCAACGTGATGATCGCTTTTTTGTAGGTAGCTCCGCGACCGGATACCATACCTGCTTTAGTATTGCGACTTTTCAGTTTACCAGAATATTTCATGGTGTTTACTGCCTCAACATTAACACCGTACATCGCCTCAATGGCTGTTTTGATCTGAATTTTGTTAGCTCTGTGGTCTACCTTGAAAGCATAACGGTTCAGTTTCTCAGTCAGTTGGGCTACTTTTTCAGTAAGTAAGGGTTTCTTTAAAATTTCCATAATTACTTAGCAAACGCTTCCTCCAGAGTTTTAACAGAACCTGTGGTTAATAACAGCTTACCGGCATTCAATACGTCATAAGTGTTCAGCTGGTCGGCAGTAATCACTTTAGCTTTTTTCAGATTTCTGCTTGATAAATATACATTGTTGTCGGCAGCAGGCAGTACCAGTAAAGTTTTCTCTTTGTCCAGTTTCAGGTCAGCTACCAGCTTGATATAGTTTTTGGTTTTGATGGTATCGAAGCTAAAATCTTCTAATACCACAATGCTGTTGTCCTGAGCTTTGTAACTAAGAGCTGATTTACGTGCCAGCGCTTTTAATTTTTTATTCAGTTTAAAGCTGTAATCGCGCGGCTGCGGACCGAATACACGGCCACCACCGTTAAACAAAGGCGACTTTACGCTGCCCGCACGGGCGCCGCCAGTACCTTTTTGCTTATATAATTTGCGGGTTGACCCTGCAATTTCGTTACGTTGCTTTGATTTGTGAGTACCCTGGCGTTGGTTAGCTAAAAACTGCTTAACATCCAGGTAAATAGCGTGATCGTTGGGCTCAACACCAAACACCGCATCAGGAAGCTGCACCTTGGCACCTGTTTCTTGTCCTGATACATTTACTACATTAACTTCCATCTTATTTATCAACGATTACGTATGAACCCTTGGCTCCCGGAATGGAACCTTTAACTACCAGCAGGTTTTGCTCGGCAAATACCTTTACTACTTCGAGGTTTTGAGCTTTTACACGGGCGTTACCTGTCTGACCGGCCATACGCATACCTTTAAATACGCGTGAAGGCCAGGAAGAAGCACCCAATGAACCCGGCGCACGCAAACGGTTGTGCTGACCGTGGGTTTGCATACCCACACCACCAAAACCATGGCGTTTTACCACACCCTGAAAGCCTTTACCTTTTGAAGTACCTACCACATCCACAAAGTCGCCAACGGCAAAGATGTCAACACCTACGGTGTCGCCTAATGCTTTTACATCTTCAAAAGTGGTGAACTCCACCAGTTTACGCTTAGGCGTAGTACCGGCTTTTTGGAAATGGCCTTTCAAAGGACCTGTTGTGTGCTTTTCTTTCTTTTCGTCATACGCCAGCTGCACCGCTGCGTAACCGTCTGCCTCTGCAGATTTTACATGCGTTACCACACATGGACCAGCTTCGATTACCGTACAAGGAATATTCTTCCCTGCCTCATCAAAAATGCTGGTCATTCCTACCTTTTTACCAATAATTCCTGACATTTTTTTATTTGTTTAATTTGCCCATCGAAGCAGTAGGGCTTCGTTCAAGGCGTTATTTGCCCTCAAAAGGGTCGGCAAAGATAGAAATTTTATACTAATTTTCAAATAGTTACAAAATAAATTGCAAATAACGTTCTGTCTGAAAAAGTTTACATTTACTTTCCATGAAACAGGTTATCACATTTTAATTTTTATTTTCTGCCATTCACCTTCACCTATCTGCGCAAACTATTAATACGGCTGCCAAAAATAACGGACATCCATCAAGTAAGGATACTTCTGCTTCTACTTTCTTTGCCGTAGAAGTAGCGCCTGATTTTCCAGGCGGAATTGACAGATTTTATACTTACATACTAGGCAACACTCAAGTGCCGGAGTTAGTTAAATTGTTTGGAGTTAAGGGTAAAGTGATTATAAGTTTTACAGTAAACACAACTGGTAAACTTACTGATATCAAGCCCTTAAGTAACGTTGGGTTAGGTATAGACGATCAGTTAGCTGCAGCTGTGGCAAAGTCACCTCGTTGGTTACCAGGGCGACAAAACGGTATACCTGTAGGAGAGAAGTTTACCATACCATTCGTTCTCAATTTATCTAAAGATACTATTGCAATAGCTGATTTAAAAGGTTCTTCTTATTCTTTTATATTTCAAAAAAAGGATAAGATTTATAGTATTGATCAGGCTGAATCACTAATAGGCAAATTCCTTCTCCATAATGCAATTGAGGCACTTGAACCTTATACCAGTACTCCGCCTTTTAACGTAGAGCATCAAGATCACTTGTACTTAGTTAAGTTAAAGCCGTAATAATAAGCAGAGTTATTTAGCGTCCACTCATTTGCTGGCATCTAATGTTTTTTTGCTTGTATGCGTGATTGGAGCACTTTGTATAATTTTAACTCTTGCTTGTTTATTGCATCAATAAAAACGGCGAGATTTTACATGCGAAATAGACCAAGCAGAATTCATCTTGGGCTCCTCTTTTCCTGATGATATGGTTGAGATAGCATTACCTTACAAAGGTCCGGACAATACATCTGATTTAGCTGGAAAAGAAATCTATTTAATTAAAATCAAGTCTGCTTAATCCCTCATTAATCGTTTAATCAATTCTCCGCTTTGCAGCCGGCCGTCATCCAGCCGGTGGCTGAAAAAGGTTTGCACCTGGTTGAACTGCTTTTTGTACCCTTCCATATCTCCGTGACCAATGATAGACGACCATTCACGCACAGCGGAATGAAATTCTAAATCGTCGCCGCGAATAGATTTATCGTACAGGGCCGTTTCAATAGACTCCTCTAATAAATCCTCATTTTTAAACAGGTACTCAGCTATTCCCAGGCGCAGGCGGAACGGCGGAGTCTGGCAAATCAGGTTATCGTATGGGTTTACGTTCAGGTTGTACCAGGCATCTACCATGCTCAATATGCTCAGGTGCGAATTTGGCTTGCGTGTACCGGCATTGTCATGCAATGAAAATTCCTGCATGGCTTTGTCCTGCAGCATAATGGGTTGGCGGCTTTCGTGAAAAACAAAATCACGCGCGCGATAAAGGCGCTCACGGAGCAAATCCTCCTCCTCCTGAATCATCAGTTTAAATAATTCACTCTCCGATTGGGCATAGGCCTTTACCTGGTGCCGGGCGTAGGGGTTGAGCAGGGCCAACCCGGCATACACGTGCGCTTTGTAGCTGAAAATACGCAGGGTGATTAGAATTTTTACGTTATCAATCCCCCCCGAGTAGGAGGCGTTTTCCCAAGGGAAAAAACCGGCATGGCTCCAGGCGGTGCCCATGCTCTCAAAACCTACATGGGTTACGGCTTGGGTATCGGCCACAATTTTATCGTGCTCGTGGTAATCGTCCAGTTCCACAATGTCGGACCCGATGGCAATAAAAAGTTCCAGTATACGGCGGTATGCGGCTTCATCCGCCCGGTGCGGAATGATAATCAGCTTTTGCCCTGCCGGATCAAAACCCGGCCCGTGCATGGCATGAAAGGTAATGATATTAACATCCTGCGGAAGATATTTTTCGAACAAGGCAATTTCCGGGTGCTTTACCGATGTTTGTCCAGCTACTACCGCGCCGTATTTGGTGGCGCCGCCGCAATGGGCCACTACATCGGCCAGCCGGTCGGCCTCTACCGAATAGATGATAAAATCGCTCAGGCGCGATACTTCCCGGCCATCATTCAGCAAGCGAATATGCAACGGACTCAATTCTTCTTCGAGCCGCAGGCGGTTGGCAGGCAAATCACAGCCACAAACCGGATAACCCGCCTTAGCAAAAGCCCTGGCATACAATTTACCCATATCGCCCAAGCCTATAATTCCGATGTTCATGCAACGAATATAAAAACGATTGTTAAATTTTAAACAGTAACTACTATATTCGTTACTGGTGAATAAGCACTTTAAACGCCAACTATTAGTTGATAATCAACGTATTAAATATTATAAATTGTCAACTTTCGGTAAAAAATGATGTTACTAAGCTACCCTGCCATGAACAAACCATCTATAATTAAGCTATCAGTTATTATTTGCTTAGCCCTGAGCGCTTCGTTTGTGCGTGCACAAGACAGCGCTTCATCCAGACCTGTACGCACGGCACCCAAAACCATGATTGCCAACCCGAGGCTGCAAAAACCGGTTACACAGACCGGCGCGGTTCCTAATCACACCACAACACCCGGTATGCACCGCTCCTTTGGGCCGGTAAAGCCTGCAGCCGGAACTAAATTACCGGCCACTACCGGAGCTGCCACCGGTGCTTACCGCCAGCCTGCCGCCGCTTATCATCAGCCTGCTCCTTATACCGCCGGCGCAGCCGCTCCTGCTATTACCGATAAAAGCCTTTACGGACAGTATCAGTACTTACTTACTAAGGTGTACGGTTATCAGCGCCCTATGGTAGCCGCGTTTTATAAAAACATTACCGACAGCCTGGTTATACAAAAACGCAAAGTACGTGAATTGAGTGCCAGTTTAGCTTCGCAAAATAAAACGGTTAAAGATTTACAAACCGACGTGGACAGCAAGAAAGAAAGCCTGGACGAATCTGCTTCTAAAGCTGATTCAATTAGTCTGCTGGGTATCGCCATGTCTAAATCTACCTACAATACTTTAATGTGGGGATTAGTAATTGCTTTTGGCGCTGTTGCTGCTATTGTTATTGTGCAGTCGGGCAGCAACCGCCGCGAGGCCCGGTACCGCACCAAGCTTTATGATGATTTAGATACAGAATACAAAACCTACAAAACCAAAGCCAACGAAAAGGAAAAGAAGCTGGCCCGCGAACTGCAAACCGTACGCAACAAGCTGGAAGAAATTACCGGCAACCCGGAGTATTGAGGAGTTACAAGCAAGAGATAAGAAATAAAGCATAAATAAGAAAAGTCGCTATGATAGCGGCTTTTCTTATTTATGCAGGTCCCTGCTGTTCAATGGGTACATTTAAATTATTTTACCGGCGGATTAATCCTTTTTTGTTCTTACGCATCTTACTTATATAAAGAGCATAAAAAACATAAAGTCATGAAAAAGAGCATTATCGCAATAGCATTGGTTGCTTCCGTAGTAAGTATGTTATCCAGCTGTGTAGTACGCGAAGGTTACGGCCCAAGATACGGTTACCACCATCGTGGTTATTACAGGGGCTGGTAAGTCATAAATAAGTTAAAAAAGCAGGAGGCCATTCTATATAGAATGGCCTCCTGCTTTTTTAACTCTGCAATGGAGACTGTCACAATACAATTTCTCTCCTGTTATACCAAACACTTAAATTCCTCAAAGGTTATTGTGTTTCCTTTTTTAATGTCCTGCTGACCTTTTGCTATACCTTGCAGTACATGCGGGGGTAGTACTTCCTCTGTAGCAACGAAAGAAATATCTAATGCTTCTAAAAAAGCTTTAACTACTTTTTCCTGTTCTATTGTGGGATATATGGTGAGTGTGGACATATAGACAAATTTAAATATTTAACATAAATAATAAGCCTATACGCTGAGTTTCACTAATGCCGGTTTCAACACGATTATCCTAACGTCTGCCACCAGAAGGTGTTCAAACCGCCACAGGCTTAAAAAGTAACTTCTATTATTTATGATATTTTAATTTTAGCCAATGCTTCATATATTTGGCTATCTTTGTAATAAACCAATGCCTAAACGTCTTATCATCTTTGCTTTTGCAGCACTCATCTTCTGTAGTTGCAAAAAAGACAAAAGTAACACTACATCACCACCCGTAGCCACTTCCAATATTATCAAGATTAGTATAGTTTCCGGTGACGAGCAATCTTCACAAGTGGGTAGCGCTTTGAATGATAGCATTTTGGTTAAAGTGACCAAAGGCGGCACTCCTGCGGCTAATATTGCAGTGCAGTTTACTGGTTCGGGTTGTAACAGCGATTTAACTGCCACTGTATATACTAAAGCCGATGGTATAGCTAAATACTTATGGCGGCTGGCGGCAAATACCGGCAAGCAAAATCTTAATATTGTAGCTGTAAATAATACTATAAAAGCCGATTCTGTTCAGGCAACTGCTACAGCACAACCAGCCTCCACTTATGCTGACGCCGTTTCAGCCTGCACTCCATATAACATACCGGCATCAACTTTTTGTCAGCTAACTACCGGAAGAATTTTTGCCTGTTTTGATGGGAAGACTTCCCTGCGGTATTCGGATGATGATGGACTATCCTGGCAACCTTTAGCCAGTTTAGGTATTATGCATCATATTACCATTTTGCGATCTACCCCTAAAAATGAAATTTTTGTTGCTACTGCTAATGAAGGTATTTTTTATTCAAAAGATGCAGGAAGCAACTGGACTAATATATCCCCTCCCGATTTTGGAAATAATTATCCAATAGATATGGCTTACACAAATAGTGGAAAACTGCTGTTAACTACTGTAGCAGATGGAAATGCAGCTAATAATAAAGTATTCGTAACAGCCGATAATGGTCATACATGGGTCGTATCCGTAAGCGGATTGACAAGTAACTATGATTTGTATTGCCCTGTTGAACTAACTAATGGCGATTTATACGTAATAAACGGAGGCAGGTCGCTTTTCAAATCCACAGACAAAGGAGCAAGCTGGAGTACTCAGCCTGAAAATAATCCAAGCAGTTTAATTTCAATTTGTACCGATAAAAATGGCTGGTTCTATAAATGTTATACCAACAACGCTACCATTTTCATTTCGAAAAATAATGGTCAATCTTTTATTTCATATGCTGCCGCCGATGGGATGAACATGGATATATTGCCAAACGGCTACTTATATTTTAATAATTATGTTTCATTGTATCGTATTATTCCAAATCCTAACGGCAGCAATTCAACCTTAACACAACTCGTTTGTCAAAATATTGATCCAGCAGTATTTTCTTTTGACAACTATGCACTTACTTCACAAAAGCACATTCTTTATGTATATAAAGGATTAATTATGAGACAGCCAACCGTTCAGAATTAATTATATAAATTTACAAAAAGAGGCCATTCTTTACAGAATGGCCTCTTTAATATCCGGATCTTCCGGTACTGTCACACTTTGATTTCTACTTCAACGCCGCTGGGCAGTTCAAGTTTCATCAGCGCATCTACAGTTTTTGAGTTGGAACTGTAGATGTCCAGCAGGCGCTTGTAAGAGCACAGCTGGAATTGCTCACGTGCTTTTTTGTTTACGTGCGGTGAACGCAGTACCGTAAAAGTTTTCTTTTCGGTTGGCAAAGGCAGCGGTCCGCTTACTACAGCGCCGGTTGGCTTTACCGTCTTTACGATCTTCTCAGCTGATTTGTCAACCAGGTTGTAATCGTAAGATTTCAGTTTAATTCTGATTCTTTGGCTCATGTTATTTGTTGTTTTAACTACCCGTAAGAGCTATTTATTACCGGTAGCTGATGTATTGATTAATTAAGCTGTTACGCCTTTTGATTTACCTTTTGATTTGGCAACTACTTCTTCCTGCACGTTACGCGGCGCTTCAGCATAATGGTCAAATTCCATAGTTGAAGTAGCACGGCCCGAAGTAATGGTACGTAACTGGGTTACATAACCAAACATTTCGGAAAGCGGCACAGTAGCTTTAATTACCTGGGCACCGTTACGGGTATCCATACCTAAAAGCTGACCACGGCGACGGTTCATGTCACCGATTACATCACCCATGTTTTCTTCAGGGGTAAGGATTTCGATTTTCATGATCGGCTCCAGCAATACCGGCTTACATTTAGGCAAGGCCTCACGGTAAGCAGATTTAGCTGCAATTTCGAAAGACAATGCATCTGAATCGACTGCGTGGAACGAACCGTCAATTACCCGTACTTTCAGGTTAGTTAAAGGATAGCCTGCCAGTACACCATTTGCCATAGAAGCGTTGAAGCCTTTTTCTACGGATGGGATAAACTCACGCGGAATAGAACCACCGGTAATTTCATTCACAAACTGCAAACCTTCTTTACCTTCATCGTTAGGAGAAAGGATGACCTGAATATCGGCAAACTTACCACGACCACCGGTTTGTTTCTTATAAGTTTCGCGGTGCTGAACAGTACCGGTAATTGATTCTTTATAAGCTACCTGTGGTGCGCCCTGGTTAACTTCTACCTTAAACTCGCGTTTCAGGCGGTCCATGATAATATCCAGGTGCAACTCGCCCATACCTGAAATAACAGTCTGGCCGGTTTCTTCATCTGAATTTACACGGAAGGTTGGATCTTCTTCAGCTAATTTACCTAAAGCCATACCCAATTTATCCACGTCGGCCTGAGTTTTAGGCTCGATAGCCAAACCGATAACCGGCTCAGGGAAATTCATCGACTCCAATACCACCGGGTGTTTTTCATCACACAGGGTATCGCCGGTTTTAATGTCCTTAAAGCCTACCACCGCAGCAATATCACCTGCCCCTACGTTAGGGATAGGGTTTTGCTTGTTGGCATGCATCTGGAAGATACGTGAGATACGCTCTTTATTGTCAGAACGCATGTTGTGCACATATGAACCGGCCTCTAAGTTACCTGAATATACACGGATAAAGCACAAACGGCCTACAAACGGGTCGGTAGCAATTTTAAACGCTAAAGCTGCAAACGGCTCTTTCACGTCTGGTTTAATCATTACCTCTTCGCCGGTGTTAGGGTTGGTACCTACTACACCTTTAGAATCTAAAGGTGAAGGCAATAACTCCATTACATAATCCAGCATGGTTTGCACACCTTTGTTTTTGAAAGATGAACCGCAAGTCATCGGAACGATTTTACCAGCTAAGGTAGCCTGACGTAAAGCGTCCAATACTTCGCGCTCAGTGATGGTGGTTGGATCATCAAAGAATTTCTCCATCAATGT
>CAXTCH010000109.1:0-9378 GCA_964241945.1 uncultured Mucilaginibacter sp. | reverse complement strand
ATTACCGGAATGTAGCGGTGCATTTCGCCGTACACTTCAATGTTCTTTACCACCGCTTTGCGATAGGCTTTCAGCCCGCAATTAAAATCGTGTAGGTTGTTGATGCCCGACATTTTGCGGGTAGCTGCATTGAACAACTTGGTGGGGATGGTTTTACTGACCGGGTCATAGCGTTTGGCTTTCCAGCCGGAAATCAGGTCATACTTTTCTTCAACAATGCGGCGGAACAGTTCCGGTATCTCGTCAGGACTGTCCTGCAAATCAGCGTCCATGGTGATAATCACGTTACCTTGCGCCAGTTCAAAACCGGTGTTGAGCGCTGCAGACTTGCCATAATTCCGCCTGAACTTAATGCCCCGTATCGAAGGGTTGTTTTTTTGCAGCCGGCAAATCATGTCCCATGAACCATCATTGCTGCCGTCATCCACCAAAATAATCTCATAGGTGAAAGTGTTATTGTCCATCACCGTGCTTATCCATGAGGTAAGCTCAGGCAACGATTCTACTTCATTAAATAAAGGGATGACAACTGATATATCCATGGATTTCAAAAACAAAGCAGCTGTTCGGCGGCTTTGTCAGGGCGCAAAAATACAAAATTGTATGGGTTTTTAAGCTGCATTTGACAGCAGCCCTGATGTTGGTTAAAAGGTGTTAGGTTATGTGGAATAACGCATGGATATTTAAATGTTGCAAAATTTATTAAGCTGCTGGAAACTAACAGTTTAATTTATATTTTTATACGTATTATTATATCTTTAAAAACAAAAATTAAGGCACATCCATATGGCCTCCAAACCTAACCCTCAAGTTATCATCGCCATAATTGGTGCGATGGCTGCCATCACGGTTGCGCTTATTCAGTTGCACCCGTGGTCTAACGGTAAGCAAACGCTGATTACCAACACTACGCATCATCCGTCGAGTCTGTCAGGCACTGTAGCGGATTCGGCTTCAGGCGATGGTATCGGCGCGGCTAAAATTACGGTTATCGGTCGGATTGAATCTACTTTGTCAAGAAGCGACGGAAGCTTTACTTTAAACCTGACGGATTCGCTGCCATCCGTGCAGCTTAAGGTAACTAAAGTTAATTACGCTGCTGCTTACCTGACCGTGGATGACCTGATAGGAAACGCAGTACTGGTCACCCTGGTGAAAAAACCGGCAACTCATCAAAATATACCACCTGATACGACCGCGAAACAGACAAACACTAATTCTTCTGACCCGGATTACTCATCCTTTGCTATTGACTCACCCGATCCTGATGTGAAAATAGCCTATCCCCGTAACACCACCATCTCATGGACCAGTTGTCCGGGAGCTGATAATTATTTGGTGGAAATACAATACAGCGAAGCCGGAGGTTTAAACAACAGCGGCCCCTGGACACAGTTTGCATCCCAGAGCGTTACTAATCTTTCTTATAACTTTAAAGGGGTAGGATTTCAGGTGCACCGATACCGGATATCAGCAAGAACCGGAACTAAAATTTTAAAGACCATTCCCTGGCGGTTTGTGTATTTTACCGGTTAAAAAGGCTTGCTAAAATTCGCCGCTCAATGCAACTAAAACCAAGCATTGAAAGCCGGAGTTGTTAAGGTAAACTATAGATTGGAGATTTTTTAAATAAGAGCGAAGCAACTATAACACCTATCAGCAAACCTGCTATAAATGTCACCAAGAAGTTGCCGTAAGTATTAAATTGAGTAAAGGCATAGCGAACGGTAGCCAAGCTTAATGCGATGAGCAAAATAAGCAGCCAGTATGCAAAGTTAAATTGCACTTTGACCTGCATGCGAGGTAGTTGATAAATTGCCAAGTAAATGATTATTATGCCGGCAAGAGTACTTAGATGCTGAAGTAATTTATAAGTAGCAAACTGGTGATGAAATATGTTCCATTGATGGGAAAGAAAAGGAATTAATATCACAAAACACCCGTGTATATGGGTGAATCCATCCCACAGCAAATAAGAAACCGAACCAATAATTATGGATATGATAACAACAAATGTACTGGTAGCCGTTTGTTCTTCCAGTTAAATTCTTTATAAACAAAGAATCTACTGTGCAAAAACGAGGGCAGGTGATTGATGAAACTAATTTTTATCCAATTGTGATAAATTAAGCTTAGCAGTAACGCAATTGGAAGATCTATCCAAAATATACCAAACCAGGTATGGCTATAATCGCTACGAACGCGGAGCCTTAAAAAGTATTCAAAATCAGGTGCGATACTACCTGCAATTAAACCCGTCAGGCTTACCCACTTTTTGGGCAGATAGTTTAAAGGTAAAACAATTGCGGGATGAGAAAATGTAAAAGGCATATGATGAAACAGAAATTTAAAATACAAGAATTCAATTAAGATTTCCAGACAGTAATGTTATACCTTATAAAATTCCCTGAACCACTGCACAAATTCATTGATTCCGGTTTGAATAGCGGTTTTCGGCTGATAGTGAAAATCCTGCTCCAAATCCGTCATATCTGCATCGGTTGAGAGTACATCACCTGCCTGCATAGGCAGCATGTTTTTAATGGCCTCTTTGCCGATGGCTTTTTCCAGCGCTTCAATAAAATCCATTAGTTTTACCGGTGACGAATTGCCGATGTTGTAGATGCGGTAAGGGGCGCTTGATGTAGCCGGGTCAGGTTGGTTACGGTCCCAGGCCCGGTTCGGCGTGGCCGGCTGCGCCAGCACACGGATGATACCTTCTACAATATCGTCTATATAGGTAAAGTCGCGCTGCATTTCGCCGTTGTTGTACACATCGATGGGGCGCTTATGAATAATGGCATCCGCAAATTTAAAGTAAGCCATATCGGGCCGCCCCCAAGGGCCATACACCGTAAAAAAGCGCAAACCGGTAGCCGGAATTTGATACAAATGGCTATAACTATGCGCCATCATTTCATTGCTTTTTTTGCTGGCAGCATATAAGCTTACCGGATGGTCGGCGCCATCATGTACCGAAAATGGGGTATTGCCGTTAAGGCCATACACACTTGAGCTGCTGGCATACACCAGATGTTTAATCTGTATACTGCGGCAGCCTTCCAGTATGTTCAAAAAGCCGGACAGGTTGCTCAGCGCGTAATCATGCGGGTTGGTAATTGAATAACGCACACCTGCCTGTGCAGCCAGGTGGCATACCATATCAAACTTATGCTCCTGAAACAGGCGTTCCATTTGTTTACGGTCGGAAATATCAAGGCGGATAAAGCAGTAATTTTTGTATAACGAACTGCAAATGGGCTGATGGTCGGTCAAAGTTTCCGTGTCAAATCCTGCAGCCCGCAGGCGGCCATATTTCAGGCCGGTATCATAGTAATTATTGATGTTATCTACACCAATTACCTCGTAGCCGAGTTCAGCCAGTCGTTTGGCTACATAAAAGCCAATAAAACCAGCCGTACCTGTAACTAATATTTTCATGGGCAAAACCGGTGGTCGTACCGAACCCGGTGTGCAAAGGTAAATCAAAAATTGAGTTATTGCAGATAAGTTGTTGATGGTATACAAAAGGCATAGAATTGCATCGTATTTGCATTAATCAAAAGTATTAAAGTAAGAATTATAAAGGCGGAAATATGGTTTGATGATGACTTATAAACCATTGATTATCAATTAATAATAATTATTAGATAAAGTTAAAAAAACCTGCCATATAGGCACCTCTTTAACATAGTGGAATGCTATTTGCACCTTACTGTTTATGGAGTTATTGACGGTATTAGAACAGATAGATGAGGAAGCAAAAATAATGCAGGGGGAGAGCGCAAAAACGTTCAAGCCCTGGATGCCCAGGCGTGTGGTATTTACCGCCGATGCTATTGAGCAGCCCTATGGTCAGCGTATTTATGAGCGGGTAACAGCTTTAGGTTTACAACCCGAAATACTTACCAACAACCGGATAACCGGCCTGCGAGGCGAAAATGAGCGGGAGACTTATAAGATTGCAAAAAACACACTGGCCATTGTAAATGCACCCAAAGGCGCGTTTAATTTACGGCCTATTCCGCCTTCGGCCGACTGGCAGTTTCACCTGGCAGAGGGCTGCCCGGCACATTGCCAGTATTGTTATCTGGCCGGTAGTTTACAAGGGCCACCGGCTATACGGGTGTTTGCTAACCTGCCGGAAATTCTAGAGAACACCGTTAAGTTTGAACGACTGGATCATGTAACTTCATTTGAGGCCAGCTGTTATACCGACCCGCTGAGCTTGGAGCATCTTACCGGCGGTTTACAGGAGACCATTAAGTTTTTTGGTACGCGGCCGATGAGCCATTTGCGGTTTGTTACCAAGTTTGACGCCGTGGAGCCGCTGGTGAACTTACAGCATAACGGGCATACCCGTTTTCGCTGCAGTCTGAATGCTGACCCGGTAGCCAGGCGATTGGAAGGCGGTACACCTAATGTGGATGCCCGCTTAAAGGCGATGCGTAAAATGGCACTGCCCAAAGCACAAGGCGGAGGCGGCTACCCGGTGGGTGTGGTGCTGGCGCCTATTATGCCAATACCCGGCTGGGAACATGAGTACGACGATTTGTTCAACCGGTTACAGCAGCACTTGAATTTTAATTGTGATTTAACTTTCGAGCTGATTACCCATCGCTTTACACCCGGTTCCAAGGATGTGTTATTGGAGTGGTACCCTAATACCAGTTTGGATTTAGAGGAAAGCACACGTTCAACCAAACGCAATAAGTTTGGCGGTATTAAGTATGTTTATACCAAAGAAATGATGCTGGAGCTGAAAACCTATTTTGAGCAGCAGATTAAGAGCCGATTTCCGCAGGCGAAAGTTTTATACTGGACGTAAAGTTCAACTATTGTCTTCTGTTTTTTCATTTCGACGAAGGAGAGATCTTCTAAAATATAGTTATTTATTGCAGAAAATCTCTCCTTCGTCGACGTGACGGAGGAAATAAATTTACGCCAATTGCAGTACTTCGGTAGTGTGATTTCTCACTTCCTCACTTAACTGCGCATTCTTAGCTAATGATTCGCCGTAAGACGGGATCATTTCTTTTAGCTTAGCCTGCCATTCGGATGATTGGGCTTGTTGCCTGAAGCAACGCTCAATTAAATGTACCATAATGGGCACTGAGGTTGACGCACCGGGCGAAGCGCCTAACAGCGCTGAAATACTGCCATCGGCGGCCGTAACCACTTCGGTTCCAAATTCTAAAACACCGCCACGCTTCGGGTCTTTTTTTATCACCTGTACACGCTGGCCGGCAATGTCCAGATCCCAATCCTCTTTACGGGCCTCAGGGAAATATTCCTTTAAAGCTGCCAGGCGGTCATCCGGTGACTGCAATACCTGGCTGATCAGATATTTTGTTAAAGGAATATTATCCACGCCGGCTTTTACCAGCGGATAAATATTATCGGGCTGAATAGAACCGAATAAATCGGTTAATGAGCCATGCTTCAGGAAACGGGTAGAAAATCCGGCATAGGGCCCAAATAAAAGAGCTCGTTTGCCATTAATCATGCGGGTATCCAGGTGAGGTACTGACATGGGCGGCGAGCCTACCGAAGCTTTGCCATATACCTTAGCTTCATGCTGTTTTATTACCTCCTCGTTATGGCAAACCAACCATTGACCGCTCACCGGGAAGCCGCCGAAGCCTTTACTTTCGGGAATGCCGGATTTTTGCAGCAGGGGTAAGGCGCCGCCACCCGCACCAATAAATATAAATTTAGCATTCAGGTAACGGCGCTGATTGGTCGTTTTATCTTTTACGCTTAGTCGCCAGCTTTGATCTTTATTACGCCACAGGTTACTTACGTTATGGTTTAAATGAATACTTACGCCGGGTTTTTGCTTCAGATTTTCGAGCAGCAGGGCGGTTAATGAGCCGAAGTTGACATCGGTGCCTAAATCCATACGGGTAGCCGATACTTTTTCGTTAGCGTCCCGTCCGTTCATCACCAGTGGTATCCATTGTTTAAGCTGCTCAGTATCGTCAGAATACTGCATCTCTTTAAACAAATGGTGCTGTACCAAGGCATCATGGCGTTTCCTTAAATAATTTACGTTTTCATCACCCCACACAAAGCTCATGTGTGGTATGGGGTTGATGAAGCTTTTAGGAGATTCAATGTGCCCTTTTTCAATCAGGAAGGACCAAAACTGCTTGGATACCTCAAACTGCTCGGCTATTTTAATCGCCTTGGTAATATCAACCGTGCCGTCCGGCAATTCGGGCGTATAGTTCAATTCGCAAAATGCGGAGTGACCGGTGCCGGCATTGTTCATGGCATCAGAACTTTCCGCGGCGATTACCTCGAGGCGTTCAAAAATTTCTATAGTTAAATCGGGCTGCAGTTCTTTTAACATAGCACCTAAGGTGGCGCTCATAATGCCTGCCCCAATTAACACAACATCGGTTGATGCGGATGGATTCGTAGTACTCATTTTCTTTACGGAACGCTAAAATTTAGCTGACAGAAGTAAAATGCTTTTCAGCGCTTTCCCTATAACTGATAAACGTCCTGAATTGTTGTTGAATTTCAGGAACAGTTAAATGGGGTTGATAAATGCTGTTTTTCGGGGGCTAAAGTTGATTAAAAATCACGACAATATAGAGTAGAATCGTTAACAAAATGTAACAATTTCAAATACTACAGCGAGACAGGTAAGGGAATCAGGAAGACGGTAGCCACACGACATTGCAAGGTACCAAACCACCCCCGGTGTACAAAGCGAATTTGTAAAGCGGCTCCGTATAACTTAGAACGGATTCGTTCCCTGCAATGACGCGTTCGGTCAACATTATGCTCAAAAAAATTTAATGCAACACCTCCTGCAGCATATCTTTAAAGGTCTGTTTAATGATGCCCAGTTCTTTCGCGTCTCCTTGTAACAATGCTTTACTGAATTTCACCATCTGACTGGCTGTAATGTGCGGAGGCAGCGGAGGTACGTTAGGGTCGACCATGGCTTCAATCAAGGTCGGCCGGTCGGCTGAGAAAGCTGCATCCCAGGCAGCGCCGATATCTTCCGGTTTATCCACCTTGATGCCTTTTAAGCCCAACAGCTCAGCATACTGTGCAAAATGAAAGTCAATTATATCCTGCGAGCCGGTAAACTCCGGGTCTCCGCTGGTTACTCTCTGTTCCCAGGTTACCATGTTCAGGTCGCGGTTATTGAACACCAAAATCACCAGGCGCGGGTCGCTCCATCGTTTCCAGTATTTGGCAATGGTTATCAAGCCGTTAATGCCCAGCATCTGCATAGCGCCGTCGCCGATTAAAGCAATCGGAATACGATCGGGGAAAGCAAGCTTAGCCGCTGTAATGTAAGGCACACCCGGACACATAGTAGCCAAAGTGCCTGACAGTGACGCCATCATACCCTCCCGAAATTTTAAATTCCGGGCAAACCAGCCGGCGGAGGAGCCTGAATCGCAGGTTACGATACAGCGGTCGGGCAGGCGGGGCGAAAGTTCCTGCACTACTTTTTGCGGGTTAACAGGATCAGCAGAAACTTCAGCCTTTGCTTCCACCAGTTTCCACCAGTCGGCTACATTCTTTTCAATGGTTTCGCGCCATGAGCGATCCTCTTTATATTGTAATAGTGGCAGGAGCGCCTTCAGCGTTTCCTGACTATCGCCAATCAGATTCACTTCGGTAGGATAGCGTAAGCTCACCATTTTGGCATCGATATCAATCTGCACAGCGCGTGCCTGACCTTCTTTAGGTAAAAACTCTGAATAAGGAAAGCCGGTACCAATCAACAGCAGTGTATCGCAATCATTCATCAGTTCCCAGCTGGGATTGGTGCCCAAGAGGCCTATAGCACCGGTTACATACGGCAAATCATCGGGCAGAATAGCCCGGCCCAATAAAGCCTTAGCTATACCTGCACCTAATACATCCGCAATTTGCTTCAATTCTTCAGGTGCTCCGGCCGCGCCGATGCCCGCCAATATGGCTACTTTTTTGCCTTCGTTAAGCACCGCCGCCGCTTTTTGCAGTTCACTCACCGGCGGCACCGGCTTTTCGATGGTGTAGCCAACGCCGGTGTGCACACTGCCGTGTGCGCGTGGTGGTTCTTCTACGGCATCCAGTTCCTGCACATCATTGGGTAAAATAACGCAGGTTACTGTACGTTCGGCTTTTGCAATGCGTATGGCCCGGTCAATTACCTGGCGGGCCTGAGCTGGTTCCGTTACCATGTGCACATAGTTGTGGGCTACATCTTTAAACAGGCTTACCAAATCTACTTCCTGCTGGTAATCACCACCTAATGACATCCGTGCCTGCTGACCTACAATAGCCACCACAGGTTGGTGATCTAATTTGGCATCGTACAAACCATTCAATAAATGGATGGCGCCGGGGCCCGACGTTGATATGCAAACGCCTACTTCGCCGCCGGTAAACTTGGCGTGTCCGCAAGCCATAAAGGCAGCATTCTCTTCGTGCGATACCTGTATGAATTCCACCTTATCTTCGGCGCGCCGTAAAGCGCCCATAACGCCGTTTATGCCATCGCCGGGATAACCAAACACACGCCTGATATTCCAGGCATACAAACGCTCTACTATAAAATCGCTTACTGTTTTACTCATAGCTGTATGATTTACATCCAATGATGGATATTTTATCCAGCTAAATAACTATGTGGTTAGGTGTTTGTTTTGGCAGGTAGATGGAAGAAAATACTTATAAAATAAGAAGGACTGATTATCAATCAGTCCTTCTTATTTTAATCTGCCAATCTTGTTGAGTAACCTTATTTGAAAAATAAACTTTGAGTAAGCCGGTATAATGCATACATGAAAACCGGCGCAGCAATTACATCTACCGTGTAATGAACGTGTTGTACCAACAGTAACAAACCCACTATACCTGCGCCGATGCCGGCTAACCATTTATCGCTCTTTTTTTCAAGGCACAGCATAATGCACATTAAGGTGCTTACGTGACCCGAATAGAACAAATCTTTAGTAATTAATGAGTGACCATAAAAAATGCCGGTAAGCGGATCCACCAGTTCCACCAGATGAGCGGGCGGTGCCAGAGGAATCAGCGTAATGGTAATCATCCGCGAAATCAGCATGAAGATATATAACCATATGTATCTGGTATAAATAATAGGCTTATTTACAGAGCGGTAGATCGCCAATGCGCCTAAACCCCATATGATGGCGAATATAAAGGGCGACACATTGTAAGCCGGCAGTACGTTCAGCACCCAGTCATTAAGTTGTACACCGCCTTGGCGCTGCTGTATAGTTTGAAAGAAATGAGGCAGGATGCTTAAAACTAAAGCCAGTAAAATAGAGCCCCAAATGGTTAAAAGCCGGTATAGGGATGAGTTCCAAACGGATCTCCAGTTTCGTTTTATGGTTAGAG
>CAXTCH010000108.1:2254-9387 GCA_964241945.1 uncultured Mucilaginibacter sp. | reverse complement strand
AAGTCAGATTGCATTCTTCATTTTTAGCTGAGTTGCTTAACCCTAAAGGTAGTCATGGGCAAAAGGATGTATTTCTACGGTTATTTGCAAGTTCTTTTTGCTTTAGAGGTAGGCCTATTGATACATCAAACTGCAAAGTTGAAATTGAGAAGCACACGGGTTTTATTAATGAAGATGGAACAGAAGGTGGCCGTATAGATATAATTATTACTGACATAAAGACAGGTCACCATATAATTATTGAGAACAAAATTTATGCGCCCGATCAAAAAAATCAATTAGCACGGTATAATAATTATTCCCCTAATTCAGATTTACTATATCTTACTTTAAAGGGTAACGAGCCTGATTCGCAAAGTTGCCATGATCTTAAAAGGGACATTGATTTTAAATGTATCTCCTATACTTCAAACATTATAGACTGGCTGGAAGAATGTCGTAAGGAAGTAGCGGTTTATCCTATTGTAAGAGAATCTCTAACTCAATATATTAATCTTATTAAGTACCTGACCAATCAAACATTAAACGATACTATGCAAGAGGAACTAAATGTAATTATAAAAAGTAATTTAAAAGCATCTTTTACTATTGCTGAAGGCATAGATGAAGCATTGAAAAACCTATTGCAGCATGACTTCATACCTGATCTTAAAATTGCGTGCGCGGAGCTTGGAGTTAATTGTTCAAGTAGCATTGATTTCGGTCGAAATTATCAAGGCGTTTGGATTTGGAAAGATAAATGGCAATATGTTAATATCGGATTTCAATTTAGGAGTACAGATAAAGATATGATATATGGATTTACAGCTAAAGAAGAAGAGGATGGTCAACCAACAGAATTGCCTCAAGAGTTAATAACAGATTTAGCTTCTTTGGGTAATCCATCGTTACGACAAATTGGTTGGTGGCCTATATATTGGAAATTCGAAGACCCATACAGTAACTGGCAGAAATATGAAGCATGGGAAGCCATAGCTAACGGAACAATGAAAAAGGTGATGATGGAAAAAACTAAAGAGCTACTAAAGCTTACCGAAAATTTTACTTTATAAAAAGTGCGTTTTAGTTAATTTTTTAATATAAACCTTAAGCAGGAAAGATTAAATAGGATGTAATATTGCTTGATTACAACTTGTAATATAATGAATACAAAATTGTAAGCTATGTTAAAGTCAATTAAAAACGACAAACAATACAACCAAGCGTTGGCACAAGTTTATGCACTAATGCAACTGGACGTGCAGAAAAATTCAGAAGCCGCTAATGAATTAGAAGCATTAAGCATTTTAGTCAAAGAGTATGAAAATAAGCATTATCCGTTGCCTGAATATGATGCTTTAAAGACAATAAAATCAAAATAGAGCAATTAAATATAATCAGAAAACAAAATATTATCTAACTGCACATTTGCACATCCAAAATCATCCATTCACCACTTCAATCGCCTTCTTCACATCGGCGTCCTGCCCGTTCATGAATTGATAATAGGCTGCATCGCCCCATTTGAGTTGTATGGCGCCGGCTTTCAGCAGCAGTTTAATTTCATCGGCGGCAACGCGGAGTTCCTGCGAATCCATTTCGCGTAAGGTTTGTGAGGCATACACAATAAAGGCGGTCACGTCATTCGGACTAATCTGGTACTGCCGGGCAAAGGCATCTGCCGAGGGGTATCTGTTCATCAGCGGCAGCATACGGTCTAAGGCATAAGCGGCAAACAACTGATTGCTGGTTAATTCTTTTATCAGCGGATTATTTAAAGCTTTGTTTTCGGGCACAAAGATATCCGGAATGATGCCTACCCCACTGTATACCTTTTTGCCCGACGAGGTTTGGTACTTCGAAACAGTTTTCTGCAGGCTATCGGTAAAGGGATTATTTAGTGTATATAATTCGCCGTCGTGCGCCCGTATATATAAATCATCATGATAGGCATCAGTGCCATTGACGTATGACTTTTGTATTGACCGGCCGGTTGGAGTATAATACCGGGCAATGGTCAGGTTAATGACCGAGCCGTCGCTGAACGGAAACTGTTCCTGCACCAGCCCTTTGCCGAACGAGCGCCGCCCTACCAGTGTAGCCCGGTCCCAGTCCTGCAACGCCCCCGACAATATTTCGCTGGCCGAGGCTGAACGCTCGTCAATCAGCACCACCACTTTCCCCTGCTGAAACAAGCCCGAGTCGGTAGCAAAGTAGTCGGTACGGCGCTCATGCAAGCCCTGAGTATACACAATGAGCCTGCCTTTAGGCAAAAATTCGTCGGCCAGTGAGGTAGCCGCATTCAGGTAACCGCCGCCATTGCCCCGCAAATCCACAATCAGGCGCTGCATACCTTTTGCCTGCAGGGTTTTTAAAGCCGATTTAAAATCCACATCGGTAGTGGCCGCAAACTTGCTGACCTTGATATAGCCGGTAGCCGGCGCAATCAGGTAAGTTGCATCCAGGCTGCTTAACGTTACCCGGCCTAACTGTACGGTATAGTCCTGCACTGCTTTATGGTTCCAGCGCGAAATACCCAAACTGATTTTGGCTTTACCCTCCCCTTTAAACAATTCCCATACCCGGTTTAAGGTAAGGTGCGTACCGGCAAACTTTTTATGATTTAAAGTGACTATCCGGTCGCCGCTTTGCAGGCCAGCTTTAGCAGCGGGTCCGCCGGGTGTTACCTGGGTAACGGCTAAAGTGTCATGCAATAAGATATAGGCAATACCTACCCCGTCAAAACCACCCTCCAGGCGCTCATTTACGGATTGGGCCTGCTGTACCGGCAGGTAAAGCGAATGCGGGTCGAGGCCTTTCAGGATATAATCGATCCCGGTGGTTTCCAGCGTATCCGTATTTACCGAATCTACATAATTATTTTTCAGCAGGTGCAGCAGTTCATCAGTCTTGCTGTTTCCGGTCTCATATATGTCGGCGCTATGGCCCGAAAACCGGCCGCTGCCAATCATAATACCAAGAGTTACCCCTGCCAGCAGTACAATTACCGTCCTGAAAATAATAACCGCCGTTTGTTTCATAAGTCAGCCGGGTAAAGGTAAAAAAATACCGGGCATCAACGGCAAATTATCGGCACAATGGCTTGCACTTGCTGTAATTTTACCGAATTTTGCAGGTACAATTTACATTGATGATTAACACTACAGAGAAAGATTCTCACTACCAGCACCTGGAAACCCTGTCGGTACGTGAGCTTTTGGAAAACATCAACCGCGAAGATAAAACGGTGCCTGATGCGGTAGAAAAGGCCCTGCCGCAGATAGAGCAGCTGGCTGCTGCCATTACGGAAAAAATGCGCAGCGGCGGCCGTTTGTTCTACATCGGTGCGGGTACCAGCGGACGGCTGGGCGTAGTGGATGCCTCAGAATGCCCGCCTACGTTTGGCGTACCGTTTGACTGGGTGGTGGGCATTATTGCCGGCGGCGACGGCGCTATACGCAAAGCGGTGGAGTTTGCCGAAGACGATGCCGGGCAGGCCTGGAAAGATTTGGAAGCCTATCATATTACGGACAAGGATGTGCTGGTGGGCATTGCCGCCTCGGGACGTACCCCTTATGTAATTGGCGGGCTCAAGGCCGCCCGTGAGCATGGATTGGTGACAGGCTGCGTGGTTTGCAACAGCGGCAGCCCTGTAGCGGCCGAGGCTGAATATCCGGTTGAAGTAGTGACCGGGCCCGAGTTTGTAACCGGCTCTACTCGCATGAAGGCCGGCACCGCCCAAAAATTGGTGCTGAACATGCTGAGCACTACCGTAATGATACAACTGGGCCGTGTAAAAGGCAATAAAATGGTGGATATGCAGTTAAGCAATCATAAGCTGATTGACCGTGGTACCCGCATGGTAATGCAGGCTACCGGCCTGCCCGAGCAGGAAGCAGCGCAGCTGCTGCAGCAAACCGGCAGTGTACGCAAAGCCACCGAGCTGCACCAGCAAACAAAATAAACCCTTTAAGTTTATTAACGTCAAACAAAGGACACGTGAGTTATGCATGAGATAGAGCCCTATTACCGGTGGCGTGATGATTATATTGCAGCAGAGGATGAGCACTCGCCCTTTTATGCTACGCTGTATAATGAATTTGAATTTGATAAGCAGATTTATAATTACCTGCTGCACCCGCAGTGGGATTCGTTCGGTTCAAGTACGCTGTATATTAAGGTGCTGTATGCCGATTACGACCGCGGCTATGCCATTATTGAACTGATTGGGGAGTGGAATGATGCCATTGGCAATGATATTATGCTGATGAAGCGTGAAATTATTGAACTGATGATAGACGAGGGCCTGAACAAGTTTATCCTCATTGGCGAAAATGTACTCAACTTTCATTCCTCCGACGACTGTTATTACGAGGAATGGTTTCAGGAGGTGGAGGACGGCTGGATTGCCGGCGTGAACTTCCGCGAACACGTAATCCAGGAATTTAAGCAGAGCAATATCGACTACTATATCAACTTTGGCGGTACATTAGATGACCTGAGCTGGCGATCATTGAAGCCCTTGCAGATGTTTAAAATGGTAGAAGAACAACTGATGCGCCGCCTTACCTGATTTATAACAATACCAATAATTATTTGTATATTTAACTGTAAAACTTAATATAAAAATGGAAAATCAAAGCACTGATTATCAGTACAAAGAAGATTATCAGTATAAAAATGTAGTACAGGTAGAGGATGCCGATGCCTCACGCCGTTTTATGGCCCGGGTGTTTGCCTGGATGTTTGCGGGCCTGGCTGTGTCTTCGGTGATGTCTTACTTGTTTGCTTATACTTCGTTACAGGATTTGCTTCATGATCCGGTTACTCATCAGAATACAGGCTTGGGTACTATATTCATGTTTGCGCCGTTTGCATTCGTTCTAGCAATTTCATTTGGTCTTAACCGTATTTCGCAACCGGTCTTGGCGTTACTGTTTGTCGCGTTCTCCGCTATAATGGGCGCCAGTTTGAGCATTATATTTTTAATTTATACAGCCGGTTCTATATTGGGCGTATTTATTACCGCTTCAGTAGTGTTCGGTATTATGGCTATAGCCGGTTATACCACCCATCAGGATTTAACCAAATTCGGCTCCCTGATGATTATGGGCTTATTCGGTTTAATTATTGCCACGCTGCTGAACATGTTTTTCCCTGCGCTGCATCTGGACAAAGCCATTACCTATATTGGTGTAATTGTATTTGTAGGTTTAACCGCTTACGATGTACAACGCATTAAACGCCTGGGCGGAACCATGGATGCCAATACGCCGGCCGGCAAAATTGCTATTATCGGCGCTTTAACCCTGTACCTGGATTTTGTGAACCTGTTTTTATACTTACTGCGCTTATTTGGCCGCAGACGATAAACAGAATTTATTTTTGAAAATACAAAGCTGCCTCGCAAAGGCAGCTTTTTTTATTAATAGCTATCAGGGTGAAGTATACTCTCTTTACCATCTTCCTGCCCATAATTTATTTTATCAACAGTTGGTTTCTATTCTTTTATTACGCTAAATTTAGCTTAACCAACTTATTTGCCTTATGTATAGCGCCCCGGTTAATTTAAATACTTCAGCAAAATCAAAAAACACCTATGATGCAATTGTCATTGGTTCGGGTATCAGTGGCGGCTGGGCTGCCAAAGAGTTAACCGAGCAGGGTTTAAAGACCATTATG
The DNA here is from genome assembly GCA_964241945.1 of uncultured Mucilaginibacter sp. Lineage (GTDB taxonomy): Bacteria > Bacteroidota > Bacteroidia > Sphingobacteriales > Sphingobacteriaceae > Mucilaginibacter. Next base: position 3,726 of record CAXTCH010000108.1, on the reverse strand, counting down.
CTGGAACGCGGCCGGAACTTTGAGCATATTAAAGATTATAAGTCGGCCAACCTTAATCCCTGGGATTTTGAGCATCGCGGCAACGTTACCCAAACCGAGCGCAAGGCCCATCAGTACATTGCCCGTACCTGGGGCGCTAACGAACCGATTATCAATTACTGGGCTAACGATGCCAACTCGCCTTATACCGAGGTAAAACCCTTTAACTGGTGGCGCGCTTACCAGTTGGGCGGACGCTCTATTTTGTGGGGGCGGCAGAGCTACCGCTGGAGCGACCACGACTTTGAGGCCAATGCCAGAGACGGCTGGGCCATTGACTGGCCTATCCGCTATAAAGACATCGCTCCCTGGTACGATCATGTGGAGCGCTTCGCCGGCATCAGCGGCTCGTTAGAGGGCCTGGAGCAATTACCCGACGGACAGTTTATGCCGCCTATGTTGATGAACGTGGTGGAAAAGGATATTGCCGCACGTATCAAACAACAATACAAAGGGCAGCGGCACATGATTATCGGGCGGACGGCTAATATAACTGTACCGCACGAGGGGCGCACCAACTGCCAGTACCGTAACCGTTGCTGGGAGGGCTGTCCGTTCGGGGCGTACTTCAGTACCCAGTCGGCTACCTTGCCGGCGGCAGCAAAAACCGGTAATTTAACCGTGCGCCCCTACTCTATCGTTACCCGGATTTTGTATAATAAAGACACCCGCCGTGCCGAAGGCGTGGAAGTGCTGGATGCCGAAACAAACCAAACTTATGCGTATTATGCTAAAATTGTATTTGTTAACGCCTCGGCGCTCAATAGCGCCTGGGTGCTGATGAATTCGGCTACTGATATCTGGCCGGGCGGCTTGGGCAGCAGCAGCGGCGAGCTGGGCCATAATATTATGGACCATCATTATAATGTTGGCGCTTCGGGTATTATGGAAGGGTACGAAGACAAATATGTGTATGGCCGCCGGGCCAACGGGGTATACATTGTACGCTTCGCCAACCTGTTTGATGATAAGCGCGATTACCTGCGCGGCTTCGGCTACCAGGGAAGCGCCGGCAGAGAGAGCTGGAGCCGCTCGGTAGCCGAGCTGCAAATTGGCGGTCAGTTTAAAGATGAGCTTTCGGAGCCCGGCAAGTGGAGCGTAGGCATTACCGGCTTTGGCGAAACGCTGCCTTATCACGACAATAAGATTACCCTGGATAAGCACAAAAAAGACAAATGGGGCCTGCCTGTCCTTTCCATGGATGCTGAAATTAAAGACAACGAAAAAAAGATGCGGCGCGATATGGTACTGGAAGCCCGCAACATGCTGGAAAGCGCCGGTGTAACTCACCTGAAAAGCTGGGACAACGGCCACCACATGGGCGACGGTATTCATGAAATGGGTACGGCCCGTATGGGGAAAGACCCTAAAACCTCGGTACTCAATTCGCACAACCAGGTATGGGATGCACCCAACGTATTTGTAACCGATGG
>CAXTCH010000108.1:0-2154 GCA_964241945.1 uncultured Mucilaginibacter sp. | reverse complement strand
TACTCAATTCGCACAACCAGGTATGGGATGCACCCAACGTATTTGTAACCGATGGTGCTTGCATGACCTCGTCTGCCTGTCAGAACCCGTCGCTTACCTATATGGCGTTAACAGCCCGGGCGGCCAATTATGCGGTCGGGGAGTTAAAGAAGGGGAATATTTGAGGTCTGGATCAGGATTTGCCGGATTTCAGGATCTGCAGGATGTTTGCTGCCTGTTACCCTTGTTGCCTGTGTGCTGTTGTTTTATAAAGAAACCCATTTCCATTATGTCATTGCGAGGAACGAACTCATCTCATGCTATACAGGGCGGCCATGCCTCCGTGCGGTGGGTTCGTTCCTCGCAGTAATATGGTTTGACTTTGTACAGGGTTTCGTTACTCTTACGTTCAAACCTCATTGAAATGGTTTTCTTTGTAGCTGCCGCCCCGTTGAAAAGTAGTGGCACAAACCGCACCTATGCTTCGACAAAGTTCAGTATGACAACGTTGGTAGTAAAAGAACAAAGCACCCACTGCCCCGCGTTAGCGATAGCAGCGGAAAGCCCGCAGCGTAGCGAGGACTTGCAGCGGATAGCGCGGGCCGGAGGTAACGCCCTTATGTGCTATTACTTCTTGCATGCATCTAATTGTCAACTTTTTGCTGCTGCTTTGCCTGGCTTGCATTTCACTTCAAAAATATGCACCTTTGTATAGCTTATGTAGAAAGATGGAGGGAATAGACCCGGCGAAGTCTTAGCAACCTGTACTTACAAGGTGCTACATTCTACTTTTAACCTGTAACTTATTAGGTAAAAGGCAGATAAGCGAAAGTCACAGACACGCCTTTGGTGTATATCCGACTTTTTCTAAATAAGCGGTTAGTGATATTAAGTAGTACGTATCAAGTAACAGGTATTTGAACCGGCTCATCGGTGTCATAAATACGTGTTACCAGTTACCTGCTACTTGATATTGAATACTTGCTATTAAAAAATGGATATCAGAGAACACTTACAGCAGCGCATACTTATTATTGACGGAGCCATGGGTACCATGATTCAGCGTTATCAGCTCACGGAAGATGATTTCCGGGGCGAACGCTTTAAGAATCATCCATCAGATTTGAAAGGCAACAATGATTTGCTGAACCTGACGCGCCCGGATGTAATCAAGGCCATTCATACCGAATACCTGGAAGCCGGCGCTGATATTATTGAAACCAATACTTTTAGCACCCAGCGCATCTCACTGGCCGATTACCACATGGAAGAGCTGGCTTATGAATTGAGCTATGAGGGCGCCCGCCTGGCCCGTGAAGCCGCCGATGAATTTACCGCCAAATACCCAACCCGGCCACGCTTTGTAGCCGGAGCAGTTGGCCCCACTAACCGTACAGCATCGCTATCGCCCGATGTAAATGATCCGGGCTACCGGGCGGTAACGTTCGATGATTTGGCCGAGGCCTATTACGAGCAGGTACGCGGCCTGGTAGACGGCGGCTCGGATGTGCTATTGGTAGAAACCATATTTGATACCTTGAACGCTAAAGCGGCCCTGTTTGCCATCAACCGCTACGCGGATGAAAGCGGCAGGCAATTGCCCATCATGATTTCGGGTACCATTACTGATGCTTCCGGCCGTACCTTATCCGGCCAAACGGTAGAGGCTTTCTGGAATTCTATCCGTCATGCCAACCTGTTGTCGGTAGGGCTTAACTGTGCCTTGGGCGCCAAAGAAATGCGCCCTCACCTCGAGGAACTTTCGCAGAAGGCCAACGTGTTTATTTCGGCTTACCCCAATGCAGGTTTGCCCAATGAGTTTGGCGCTTATGATGAAGTACCGCATGAGACGGCACATTTGGTAGATGATTTTATGCAGGCCGGCCTGGTAAACATTGTGGGCGGCTGCTGCGGCACCACGCCCGACCATATTCGCTGCATTGCCGAAAAGGCGGCCCAACACCCGCCGCGTGCTATACCGGAAACAGAAAGCTACATGCGCCTTAGCGGACTGGAAGCTGTGACAGTAACGCCTGAAACTAATTTTGTAAATGTAGGCGAACGTACCAACATTACCGGTTCGCCCAAGTTTTCGAAGCTCATTTTGGCCGAAGATTTTGAGGGCGCCCTGGTGGTAGCCCGTCAGCAGGTAGAAGGCGGCGCGCAGGTAATTGA